>NZ_RAZO01000355.1:0-1513 GCF_004307535.1 Pseudomonas sp. Sample_9 | reverse complement strand
ACAGCTGGGCAACACGCCGGCGGTGTGCCGCAAGTGCTACATCCACCCCGCCGTGCTCGAACATTTCATGCTCGGCGCGCTCGCCGAACTGCCTCGACCGCGAGTACGCAAAGGCCTGCGCGCCGAGGAAGTAGCCTTGGCCATGTTTCTCGAACGCATGTGTGAGGTGACCGAGGCATGCTGATTTCCGGCACAACATCACCCCCCCGTAGGAGTGAGCCTGCTCGCGATAGCGCTCTGTCAGTCGACATGTTCATCAACTGACGCATCGCTATCGCGATCAGGCTCACACTCCTACAGACGTTTGCCGACGAGTTGAGGCGGGTATTTTTTGCACGATCACGCAGGGCTTCTATAGTTGATCTGACACGAATCAACTGCGGTGGCGCCATGGAAGACATTTTCGTCGTGAAGCGTTGCACCAAAATCGTCATTCACGGCCGCCGCGCCGAAGACAGCCAGCAGGAACCCGCCGAAGCATCGGCATGGTTTCGTATCTGCGACACACGCACCGGCGGCTTTTTCGGCGATGGCTTTGACCAGCACGCGGATGCTCAAGCTGAATGTCAGCGCCTCAACGCAGCGAGTTCTCAACTACCGGCCCGCCTGCACTCCGGCTGATGCCCGGCGATAGCGGGTCTATACTGAAACCAGCTGATGGAGCAGCACCCCAACGGCAGAACGCTCGCAACCTGCGGGCTTTTTGTTGCGGTTCAGCGGTTTCATAGAACGGAGGTGTTCCATGTCCGAAAAAGAGTCCATCACCACCCTCCTCACCTTGCTTGACGCCCGCCAGGCGCGCCTTGCAGCCGCCTGCAAAGAGATCGCCGACTGGGTCGATCATCAGGGCGGACACCCGACGGCACTGCGCATTCGCGATCGTCTGCATGACATCGAAAAAGATGCGCCGCTGATTCGCGACACGTTGTCGACACTCAAGCCGATTGACCGTCCGTTGCCACGGTTCAGATAGGCGTCAGCGTAGAAGTCCTCTCTGCACAGGCGCAGAGAGGACGGCGATTGGTGGACTCCGGCGCCTCAGTCACCCTTGCCCGTACGCGCACCGCCATGGCTGTGCTGCCCGCCGACGCGTGCCTTTTCCGCCCGGTCGACTTTCACGTTGACCGAACTGCCGCCTTTCTTGCCGGCTTCCTTGATTTTTTGCGGATCCTCGGCAAACGGTTGTCCCCTGTGGTGATTGGTCATGTTCATGCCCTCGAAATAGTTTTAGACATACACTCTCCAGACTCTAGTTGGGGCAAATTACAGTTCAACTTGCTGCCGACCAATGGTTATGAAATGCAAAGCGAAACGGCGACATGACCCGACTCTTTTCATAACCGACCTCAATCATGAAAAGTTATACGAAGCGGCGCAGAAAAAACAGTCTGTATAAGTTTCATCACAAACTTACCGTTCATCGGGCTGGATAAAAATTTTCAAAACATTCTTCGCCGGCTCGTAATCGGAGTAGATGTCCGGTGCGACAACGGACATAACTAGCGAAACGTTA
>NZ_RAZO01000032.1:0-1516 GCF_004307535.1 Pseudomonas sp. Sample_9 | reverse complement strand
AACTGACCGCCGATACTTCGGTGGCTGAAGGCGGCACCGTGACTTACACCGCCACGGTTGGTGCGCCAGTTACCGGTTCTCCTGTCGTCGTGACATTGGCTAACGGCCAGACCATCACCATCGGTGTCGGTCAGACTACTGGCACCGCAACCGCTGTTGCTGCGAACGATGCACTCACCGGCAACGCCCCGATCACCAACTCGATCACTGGCGTAACCGGTGGCAATTTCGAAGATCTGGTTGCGGATAAAACTCCAGTTTCGACCACTGTTACGGATGTTGCCGACACTACCAATCTGTCGCTCAGCGCCAGCAACTCGGTGGCTGAAGGTGGCCAGATCACTTACACCGCGACACTGACAAATGCTGCTGGCTCACCAGTGACCGTGACCTTGTCGAACGGCGCTGTCATCACCATCAAGGCTGGCGAAACCACCGGCACCGCAACCGTTGCGGCCCCGTCCGATGACGTCTACAAAGACGCCGGCTCCGTCCAGGCAACGATCACCAGCGCCACCGGCGGCAATTTCGAGAACCTCGTTCCGAGCACTGCTCCGGCCGTGACGTCTGTCACCGACACCATCGACACTTCGACGGTCAAACTGACCGCCGATACTTCGGTGGCTGAAGGCGGCACCGTGACTTACACCGCCACGGTTGGTGCGCCAGTTACCGGTTCTCCTGTCGTCGTGACATTGGCTAACGGCCAGACCATCACCATCGGTGTCGGTCAGACTACTGGCACCGCAACCGCTGTTGCTGCGAACGATGCACTCACCGGCAACGCCCCGATCACCAACTCGATCACTGGCGTAACCGGTGGCAATTTCGAAGATCTGGTTGCGGATAAAACTCCAGTTTCGACCACTGTTACGGATGTTGCCGACACTACCAATCTGTCGCTCAGCGCCAGCAACTCGGTGGCTGAAGGTGGCCAGATCACCTACACCGCGACCTTGACCAACGCCGCTGGATCGCCTGTGACAGTCACGTTGTCGAACGGCGCCGTGATCACTATCAAAGCAGGCGAAACCACCGGCACCGCAACTGTTCCTGCACCGTCCGACGACGTCTACAAAGATGCCGGTTCCGTTCAGGCAACGATCACCAGCGCCACCGGCGGTAACTTCGAAAATCTCGTGCCGAGCACCACTCCAGCGGTCACTCAGGTCACTGACACCATCGATACTTCGACCGTCAAACTGACGGCTGATACTTCGGTGGCTGAAGGCGGCACCGTGACTTACACCGCTACCGTCGGCGCTCCGGTTACCGGTTCGCCTGTCGTCGTGACATTGGCTAACGGTCAGACCATCACCATCGGCGTCGGCCAGACCACTGGCACTGCAACTGCTGTTGCTGCGAACGATGCGTTGGCCGGTAATGCGCCGATCACCAACTCGATCACCAACGTCAGCGGCGGCAATTTCGAAGATCTGGTTGCGGACAAAACTCCAGTTTCGACTTCTGTCACCGACGTTACCGACACCACCAGTCTCTCGCTCAGCGCCAGCAA
>NZ_RAZO01000308.1:0-1517 GCF_004307535.1 Pseudomonas sp. Sample_9 | reverse complement strand
CGAATTATAGACCTCTGGAATCTGCCGTCAACCGTTAATTTCGCTTTTCTTTCAATAACTTGCGTATTGGTTAAAAAACATCCAATCAGATGAGAAAAGAGCTCCTTCTATATAGAAGAAGACTTAAAGGACGCCTTCCTCCTTCAACATAGCCACCGCACCTGCCCCCAGGCCCAGCACCCGCTGCAGAACCTCTAACGTGTGCTCACCTAATAAAGGAGGCGCATGACGATATTCAACGGGCGTCTCCGACAATCGAATCGGGCTGGCCACCTGGGGCACCATCCCCGCCAATGCATGAGGCAGTTCGATCGCCAGACCGCGCGCCTTCACTTGTGGATCTTCAAACACCTGCGACAGATCATTGATCGGCCCACAAGGCACACCCGCATGCTCCAATTGAGCAACCCACTCGGCTGTCGTCTTGAAAACCGTCGCCTGGCGGATCAGTGGAATCAACACCGCGCGGTTCGCCACTCGCAGCTTGTTGGTCGCGAAGCGCGGATCATCCGCCCAGTGCGGCTGCCCGGCGACTTCGGCGAACTTGCGGAACTGCCCGTCATTGCCCACGGTGAGGATGAAGTCGCCATCCGCCGTAGGAAAGTCCTGATAAGGCACGATATTGGGATGGGCATTGCCCAGACGCTTTGGCGCATTGCCGGTGGTCAGGTAGTTCATCGCCTGGTTCGCCAGACATGCGACCTGTACATCCAGCAACGCCATATCAATGTGTTGGCCGCCACCGTCATGATCGCGATGCGCCAACGCCGCGAGAATCGCCACCGTCGAATATAGCCCGGTGAGAATATCCGTCAGCGCTACGCCCACTTTCACCGGGCCAGCACCTTCATCTCCTTCAGGTCGACCAGTCAGACTCATCAAGCCGCCGAGGCCCTGGATCATGAAGTCATACCCTGCCCGCTTGGCGTAAGGACCGGTCTGACCGAAGCCGGTGATAGAGCAATAGATCAGATTCGGGTTGAGCGCCTTCAGCGACTCATAGTCCAGGCCATAGGCCGCCAGACCGCCCACCTTGAAATTCTCGATGAGGATGTCCGACTTCGCCGCCAGGTCGCGCACCAGCTTCTGCCCTTCAGGACGGGTGAAGTCGATGGTCACCGATTGCTTGTTGCGGTTGGCCGACAGGTAATAAGCCGCTTCCGACGTGTTCTCGCCGTAGGCGTCTTTAAGGAAGGGCGGGCCCCAGGCGCGGGTGTCATCACCATTGCCCGGGCGCTCGACCTTGATCACTTCGGCGCCAAGGTCGGCGAGGATCTGTCCGGCCCAAGGCCCGGCCAGTACTCGCGATAAATCCAGTACCCGCAGATGCGACAGCGCGCCCATGGTCCGCCCTCCTATTAATAGAACGCCTGCAGACCGGTTTGTGCACGCCCGAGGATCAGCGCGTGAACGTCATGGGTACCTTCATAGGTATTCACCACTTCCAGATTGACTAGATGACGAGCGACACCGAACTCATCGGAGATGCCATTGCCACCGAGCATGTCCCGCGCCAT
>NZ_RAZO01000076.1:0-18080 GCF_004307535.1 Pseudomonas sp. Sample_9 | reverse complement strand
CACGGATGTGACCATTACAGGCCCCGGCACTTGTGTCGGGGCCTGTTCTATTTGGGCATCCATCGAAAACCAATGTGGGAGCGAGCCTGCTCGCGAATGCGTAGTGTCAGCCGACAAGTTCGTCAGTAGACAGACCGTATTCGCGAGCAGGCTCGCTCCCACAGGGTAAATTTCGTTCGGCTTAATTGCCGCGTTTGCTGTTGATCTGCCGCAAGCGGTTGCCTTCGAAGCGCAGGTATTGATACATGCCGTTGTTCGGGCCGTAGGTCCATTCCTCGACCTGAAACTCTTCGCGGCGATTGGCACTGCGCTTGTAGCCGAGCACGTCGCGACTGACCGGCTCGCCGCATTTTTGCAGCACTTCGCTTGCGCGGTCGCCGAGGCTGATCAACTGGCTGCCGCAGCGCAAGGTATCCGAAGCCGACGCGTGGCCGGCGGCGCACGTCAGAGCGAGCACAGCCAGCCAGTTACGCATGATCACTCCGCATCCAGGTGCATTTGCGTCACCACGCGGCCATCGCTTTCGGCCTCGCCGAGGTTGGCGTCGATAAAGTACACGCGGTCATCTTCGAGCTTGCCCTTGTCGACCAGATAATCCTTGATGGTGCTGGCGCGATCCTGGCCCAACTGCCGCAGCAGCACATCGCTGCCACTCCAGAACGCGATCACGCCCTGACGCATTTTCGCCGTGCGTTCTTCTTTGCCGAGATCTTTCCATTCAACCGGTGGCTGGGTTTTCAGGCGGGTGCGGTAGATGCCTTCGAGCAATGCGCCTTTCTCGCCTTCGGGCACTTGCAGCAGCGAGGCCTGGGCCGGGACTTTGTCGCCACGGCGCTGGAGCATCTTGTAATAGTTGTATTGGTATTCGCGTTCCAGGCGTTGCTCGGCCAGCAGTGGCCCATCGCTGCTCTTCGCGGCAGTGCCTTCGATCTCCAGGCGCAGCGCCGGACGTTCCTTGAGCGCCTGCGACAGTTTCACCAGCGCCGCTTCGGCGTCTTTGCTCAGATCGCTGGAGCCCGGCGCGAAGGACACCGTGCCGAGGTCTTCGGAGCCGCCGCCACTGACCAGCCCGCCGATCATCTTGAACGGCGCGGCGGCAGCTTTGACGATCAAATTGCGCAGGGTCTGCCAGACGATCGGCATGACGCTGAACTGTGGATTATTCAGGTCGCCGGTCACCGGCAATTCGATGGAGATCTTGCCGTCGACGTCCTTGAGCAGGGCGATCGCCAGTTTCAGCGGCAGACTCACTGCATCAGGGCTGTCGACCTTCTCGCCCAGTTGCAACTGCTCGACGACGACTTTGTTCTCGGCTTTCAGTTGGCCTTTGGTGATCAGGTAGTGCAGATCAAGGTTGAGCCGGCCCTTGCGGATGCGGTAGCCGGCGAATTTGCCGGAGTAGGGCGTCAGGGTGGTTAGCTCGACGCGTTTGAAACTGGTAGCGATGTCGAGGCTGGCCATCGGGTCAAACGGATTCACCGCGCCCTTGATGGTCACCGGCGCATAGCGGTCGACCTTGCCTTTGATGTCGACGCTGGCCGGTTTTGCCTGACGGCTGTCGATGGTGCCGATCTGACCATTAAGCTGTTGCACGGCGGTGGCGAAATTCGGCGTCAGGCTGAAGTCGGCGAAGTTGGCCGAGCCGTCGTTGATCGCAATCGCGCCGATGTGAATGCCCAGCGGTTTGTCCTTGCTGGCCGGTTTGGCTGCGGTGCTTTTTGCTCCGCTGTCGGCCGGTTGCGGGATCAGCAGGTCGTCGACGTTGGTGGTGCGGTCGTCGTTGATCATGAAGCGCACGTACGGCTGCAACAGGTTGACCTTGTCGATCGACAGGCTGTCGCCGTGCTGATAGTTGATGCCGTCGACCACGACTTGCTGCCATTTGAGGAAGTCGCGGGTCTTCAGCGTATCGAGGGTGTGCAGTTGATCAATCTGCGCGCGACCGGTGACGCTGAGGGCCAGTGGCTCGGTGCTCTTCAGGTTGACCTTGAGGTCACTGCCGAGCATGCCGCTGCGCAGTTCCAGGCGAATGAACGGGTTGATGTAGGACTGCGCGACACGCAAGTCGACGTCCTCGGTTTTCACGTTGAGCTGTGCGTTGACGGGGGCCAGATTGACCGTGCCGTCTGCGCTGATCTTGCCTTGCTTGCCCAGACCGCTGTCGAGCTTGAGCTTGAAAGGCGAGCCGTTGAGGCTGTCGAAATCCTGCAGGTCGACGTTCAGCGGGGTGATGTCCAGCGCCACCGCCGGTTGCGCCGAGCGGTCGGCGAGATGGACAGTGTAGTTGCGCAGTTGCACATCCTTGACCAGCACCTGCCATGGCTTGCTCGGGGCGCTTGGCTCAGGTTTCGGCGAGTCGGCGGCGGCCGGTGAATCCGTAGGTTCTGCAGCGGCTTTGGCCGCCGGTTTCGACGGTTGGCTGGCGAACAGCTTCTGCCAGTCCAGTTGGCCGTCGGCTTCCAGCGCCGCCCAGGTTTCCAGTTTGTTGCTGCGGATCTTGCCGACCATTACTTGCTGCTTGGCCAGGTCCAGCGAGGTGTCGCTGACGTCGAGGCGCTCGAGCCTGGCCAGCGGACGTCCGTCCGGAGCCTTGATGGCAAACGGCGCAATGCTCACCGCGACGTTGTTCAGCAGCAGTTCGGTCTGTTTCGACAGGTTGAGTTTGTACTCGGTGCTGAGGCTGACCACGCCGTTTTCCAGTACCAGCGGCACGGCGTCACGCACGTAGGGCCAGAAGGATTTCATCTGGCCATCGGTGACTTTCAGGGTGCCTTCGGAGGTGAACGGGATCAGGCTGAAATTGCCGGTCCAGTCGATCCGCCCGCCAGCGGGGCCGATGGCGACGAGGGTCATGTCGGCGCTGTCCTCGGGCAGGGTGCTGAGGTTTTTCAGCTCGAAACTGAGGTCGTCGTAAAGAAATTCGATCGGCTCACTGGGCCGCATATCCTCGAAATGCACCACGCCGCCGGCCAGTTTGATGTTGTCGATACGCAGCGGGAACGGCTTGGCGTCGGGATCGGCGGGTGTCGGCTCGCTCGGCGGCAGGTTGAACAGGCCGAGCAGGTTGAGCTTGCCGTCCTTGGCGAAGAGGATTTCGCTTTTGGGTTTGTCCAGTTCGATGTCGGACAGGTGCAGGGCCTTGGTCCACAGGCTGTCGATTTGCAGGTTGGCATAGAGGCGATCGAAGCCGACCTGCTCCTTGCCCGGCTCGCCGATGACCAGGCCCCACAGGGAAACTTCCAGGCTGAACGGGTTGAGTTCGATGCGCTGCAGATGCGCGGGCACCGTCGCGTAGTTGGCCAGTTGCTGGTTGGCCACGCGCAAGGCAATGCCCGGCAGGATCAGAAACCCCAGCAGGCTGTAGAGGGCCATGGCTGTCAGCAGTGCGCCAATCGCGCGAATCAATCCTTTGGGCATGTGCGGCTTCATCTGTCTGAATCGGAGTGCCTTGGAGTATGGCACGCGATTCTGGTTCCGAAGTGCCTGATGTGGGACAGGATTGTTCAGAAATTTCTGTAGGAATAGATCTCCCCGGTGGGAGCGAGCCTGCTCGCGAATGCGGTGGTTCAGTGAAAAACAAGTCGACTGACACTGCGCTTTCGCGAGCAGGCTCGCTCCCACAGGGGAATGTAATCGCTCATGCTTGAGGGATTAGAGCTGCAAAATCAGTGTCTTCAACGGTGGCTGCTGGTCCCGCGAGGGGAAGTCGGCACCCGGGGTCATCACGCTCCATTCGCGCACCGGGCGGCCGGCCTTTTCGGCGCAGCGCAGCACTTGTTCGCGCCAGTCGTCCATGCTGACTTTCGCCAGGTTGTTGCAGCAGATCAGTACGCCATTGTCGGCGGTGGTCAGCAGCGCCGGTTTGAGCAGGCTCTGATAATCGCGTAGCAGGTCGACTGTGCCGAACGCACTTTTGGCCCACGCCGGCGGATCGAGCAGGACCAGATCGTATTGGCGCTGTTCGAGGCGCTGATAGCTCGGCAACTTCTGCCCGCGCCGCACGCTGATCGGCAGGCCAGCAAGCTGACGGATCGCCGGGAAGTAATCGGACTGAATGAATTGCATCTCCGGCAGTTGCGGGTTGAGCAAACCATTCTCGCGACCGACCGCCAGATTGCCCTCGGCAAAATCGAGGTTGCACACCTCACGTGCACCGCCGGCCGCCGCACTGAGGCCAACGCCGCAGGTGTAGGAAAACAGGTTGAGCACGCTTTTGCCTTGCGCGTGATCCTTGACCCAGCCACGGGTGTTGCGCAGGTCGAGGAACAGCAGCGGATCCTGCCCGGCATGACGCCCGCGTACGCGGTAGTTCAGGCCCCATTCATGCCCGACCAGATCGGCCAGTGCGGCGTCATCGGCTTTATAGACGCTGTCCTCGCGATCGATCCGCGAGTTGCCACGGGAGCGGTCGTTGTAGACCAGCAGGCTGTCGAAGCCCAGGGTCTGGTTGACCATGGCGTGCAGTTGCAGCAGGTCGTCACGTTCGAGCGTCTGGTGAAAACTCTGCACCAGCAGTTGCGGGCCGTAGCGGTCGATGGTCAGGCCGCCGGCACCTTCCTGGCTGCCATGGAACAGCCGATAGCAATCGGTGCCCTGGCTGTGCAGCGCAGCGAGCAGGTCCTGGCGTTGATCGAGGGCGGCGCGCAGCGCCTGATTCAAGGAAGACATGCGGGCGCCTTGCTGAAAAAACGCGAAGCTTAGCAGTCGGGGCGCTACAAGCGGCAAGTTTCTAGCTGCAAGCTAAAAGCGAAAAGCTGCGCGGACCGCTTTAGCTTGCAGTTTGTAGCTAGAAACTTGCAGCTCTCAAGTATTGAGCCGCTTGTCGACGAGGTCCTGCACCACACTCGGATCAGCCAGGGTCGAAGTATCGCCGAGGCTGTCGAGCTCATTGCAGGCAATCTTGCGCAAAATCCGCCGCATGATCTTGCCCGAGCGGGTCTTGGGCAATGCTGGCGCCCACTGGATCAGGTCCGGTTTGGCGAAGCTGCCGATCTCCTTGCTGACATGCGCCAGCAGGTCTTTCTTCAGCTCTTCGTTGGCCTCGGTGCCGTTCATTGGCGTCACGAATGCGTAGATGCCCTGGCCTTTGACGTCGTGGGGATAACCGACCACGGCGGCCTCGGCGATGCTGTCGTGCAGCACCAGGGCGCTCTCCACTTCGGCGGTGCCGATGCGGTGGCCGGAGACGTTGATCACATCGTCGATGCGTCCGGTGATCCAGTAATCGCCGTCCTCGTCGCGGCGGGCGCCGTCGCCGGTGAAGTAATAGCCGGGGTAGGGTTTGAAGTAGGTGTCGATCATCCGCTGCGGATCGCCGTAGACGCTGCGAATCTGCGCCGGCCAGCT
Organism: Pseudomonas sp. Sample_9; assembly: GCF_004307535.1. Taxonomy (NCBI): domain Bacteria; kingdom Pseudomonadati; phylum Pseudomonadota; class Gammaproteobacteria; order Pseudomonadales; family Pseudomonadaceae; genus Pseudomonas; species Pseudomonas sp. Sample_9. Next base: position 12,734 of record NZ_RAZO01000076.1, on the reverse strand, counting down.
CGATTTGATCGCAAGCACGCCACTGCCGGCGCCGTGGATTTCCTTGCCGACTTCGTCGAGCAGTACGGGTTGCACGCCGAACATCGGTTGCGTCGCGCAGCCCGGTTTGATCCGTTGCGCGCTGACCAGCGGGCTGAGCATGATGCCGCCGGTTTCGGTCTGCCACCAGGTGTCGACGATCGGACAGCGCTGTTCACCGACAGCATTGAAATACCATTCCCACGCTTCCGGGTTGATCGGCTCACCGACGCTGCCGAGCAATCTGAGGCTGGCGCGCGAGGTTTCCTTCAATGGTCCGGCACCTTCGCGCATCAGCGCGCGCAGGGCGGTGGGCGCGGTGTAAAAGATGTTGACCTTGTGCTTGTCGATGACCTGCCAGAAGCGCGAACTGCTCGGGTAGCTCGGCACGCCTTCGAACATCAGTGTGGTCGCACCGTTGGCCAGCGGCCCGTAGACGATGTAACTGTGGCCGGTGACCCAGCCGACGTCGGCGGTGCACCAGAACACTTCGCCGTCGCGGTAGTCGAGTACGTACTTGAAGGTCATTGCCGCTTGCAGCAGGTAGCCGCCGGTGGTGTGCAGCACGCCTTTGGGTTTGCCGGTGCTGCCGGAGGTGTAGAGGATGAACAGCGGGTCTTCAGCGTCCATCGGTTCCGGCGGGCAGTCGTCGCTGACCTCGCGCACGGCCTGGTGATACCAAAGGTCACGGCCTTCGACCCAATCGACCTGGCCCTGAGTGCGCTCGACCACCACCACGGTGCTGACGTTCGGGCAACTTTGCAGGGCTTTGTCGACGTTGTTTTTCAGCGGCACGAAGCGGCCGCCGCGCACGCCTTCATCGGCCGTGATCACGGTACGGCAGTCGGCATCGAGAATCCGGTCGCGCAGGGAATCCGGAGAGAATCCGCCGAACACCACCGAGTGAATCGCACCGATCCGCGCGCAGGCGAGCATGGCGTAGGCGGCTTCGGGGATCATCGGCATGTAGATGCACACCCGGTCGCCTTTCTTCACGCCACGGTTTTTCAACACGTTGGCCAGTCGGCAGACGTGATGATGGAGTTTGTTGTAGGTGATTTGCGCCGATTCGGCCGGGTCGTCGCCTTCCCAGAGCAGGGCGGTCTGTTCGCCACGTTGTTCGAGGTGACGGTCGATGCAGTTGTAACTGACGTTGAGCTTGCCGCCGGCGAACCAGGCCGCTTCACCGGTTTTCAGGTCATAGCGCTGCACGGTCTGCCACGGCGTGCTCCAATCGAGGAAACGCGTGGCCTGCTCGGCCCAGAAGGCGCTGGGGTGTTCAATCGATTCGCGGTACAGGCGCCGATACTCGTCCTGGCTCAACTGAGCGGCCTGGCGCACGGCATCGGCTTTGGGGAACGTGCTGATATCGAACATGACGGTTCCTTATTCTTGTGGTGCGACACGAATAAAGATGCGCCGAGCGCTGCACAGGTTCAAGTCATGCGCCAAAACAACTGTGGGAGCGAGCCTGCTCGCGAAGGCGGCGGATCAGTCAACACAGTGTTGAATGACGCACCGATTTCGCGAGCAGGCTCGCTCCCACAGGGGAACAGCGTTGTGCCCGAAGGCTTTTATCAGCCGCGATGACGCCCGCGGAAGTAGTTGATCAGGCCTTGAGTCGAGGCATCGTCAGCCACGGTCTCGTCGCTGCCGACCAGGCGGTTGTAGACGCCTTTGCCCAATTCCTTGCCCAGTTCCACACCCCACTGGTCGAAGGCGTTGATGCCCCAGACCACGCTTTGCACGAACACTTTGTGCTCATACATCGCAACCAGGGCGCCGAGGCGACGCGGGCTGATGCGTTCGACCACCAGGGTGTTGCTCGGACGATTGCCCGGGATCACCTTGTGCGGCGCAAGTTTGCGCACGTCGTCTTCGCCCATGCCTTTGTCGCGCAGCTCGGCTTCGGCTTCCGGCAGGGTCTTGCCGAGCATCAGCGCCTGGCTCTGCGACAGGCAGTTGGCGTACAGCCACTGGTGATGGTCGGAAACCGGGTTGAAGCTGACGATCGGCACGATGAAGTCGGCCGGGATCAGTTGGGTGCCCTGGTGCAGCAACTGGTGGTAAGCGTGCTGACCGTTGCAGCCGACGCCGCCCCAGATCACCGGGCCGGTATCGGTCGACACCGAGGTGCCGTCCTGACGCACGCTCTTGCCGTTGGACTCCATGTCGAGCTGTTGCAAGTGCTTGGTGATGTTGCGCAGGTAGTGGTCGTACGGCAGGATCGCGTGGCTCTGCGCACCCCAGAAGTTGCCGTACCACACGCCGAGCAGCGCCAGCAGCACTGGCATGTTCTGTTCGAACGGCGCGGTCTGGAAATGCTGGTCCATGGTGTAGGCACCGGACAGCAGTTCCTTGAAGTTGGACATGCCGATGGCCAGCGCAATCGGCAAACCGATCGCCGACCACAGCGAGTAGCGCCCGCCGACCCAGTCCCACATCGGGAAGATGTTTTCTTCGCGAATCCCGAAAGCCACAGCGGCGGCGTTGTTGCTCGACACAGCGATGAAGTGGCGATACAGCTCGGCTTCCGAGCCGCCCTGCGCCAGGTACCAGGCGCGTGCGGCCTGCGCGTTTTTCAACGTTTCGAGAGTGTTGAACGACTTCGACGAAACGATGAACAGCGTGGTCTCGGCGCGCAGTTTCTGCGTCAGCTCGTGGAATTCGCTGCCGTCGATGTTTGCCAGATAGTGGCAACGTACGCCTTTCTGCGCGTAGGACAGCAGTGCTTCGGAGACCAGCTCAGGACCGAGGAACGAGCCACCGATGCCGATGTTGACCACGTCAGTGATCGGCTTCTCGGTGTAACCGCGCCACAAGCCATCGTGGATGCGGCCGACCAGATCGGTGATCTGGTTCAGCACCTTGTGCACTTCCGGCATCACGTTGACGCCGTTGACCGACAACTTGTCGCCGACCGGGCGGCGCAGGGCGGTGTGCAGTGCCGGGCGGCCTTCGGAGGCGTTGACGATTTCGCCGTCGAACAGCGCTTTGATCGCGCCCTTCAGATCGACTTCATTGGCCAGGCCCACGAGCAGGTCGCGGGTCTCGGCGTTGATCAAATTCTTCGAATAATCGAGAAACAGACCGCAGCTGCTGAGGGTGAACTGATTGAAACGCTGCGGATCGGCGTTGAAGGCCTCGCGCATGCTGAAATCCTGCATGGCTTGGCGGTGATCTTTCAACGCTTGCCAGGCGGGCAGAGCGGTAACGTCGTGAGGAGTGCGGTAGTACGCCATCGCTGCGGTTTTCCTTTTTACTTGAACGGCCTTTTGAACACGGTACAGATCAACCACGGGTTTTTAGCGCATGGGATCAACTGCGTCGACACGAGATCTGGACACAGGGCGAATACAGTAAACCTCGCGCTGCGTTCTGTCTTGACTTTGTCTGACCAGATCCCTGTACTTTTTTAACATCCGCAGAGGAATCTGGCCGACAAACGGAGGTGCCCGAAAGATTTTCGCCCAACCGGCATGCACCGAAAACACCTGTGGGAGCGAGCCTGCTCGCGAAGGCGTGGTGTCAGGCAACTTATAAGTCGCTGATACACCGCCTTCGCGAGCAGGCTCGCTCCCACAGGAAATTCGTTGCTGCTTAAATCGGGCTATCGAGGTTCAGGTGCAGGTTGTCGATCAGCCGCGTAGTGCCGAGGAACGCCGCCGCGAGAATCACCAGATCGCGATCTTCCACCGTCGCCGGACGCAACGTCAGGCCATGGCGTATTTCCAGATAGTCCGGACGCAGCCCCGCCGCTTCCAGCACCTGCGACTGCGCAGCGATCAGCGCCGGGTAATCACGCTCACCTTGCTTGATCGCTTCGGCAATGCTGCTCAGCACGCGATACACCACAGGTGCCACCGCGCGTTGATCTTCACTGAGGAAGCCGTTGCGCGACGACAGCGCCAGACCGTCCGCTGCACGCACGGTCGGCTCGCCGATGATCTGGATCGGCATGTTCAGGTCATGCACCAGTGCGCGGATCACCGCCAGTTGCTGGTAATCCTTCTGGCCGAAAATCGCCAGATCCGGCTGGACCATGTTGAACAGCTTGCTGACTACGGTCGCCACACCTTCGAAGTGCCCCGGACGGCTGGCGCCACACAGGCCTTCGGACAATTGCGGCACACTGACCCGGGTTTGTCCGGCCATGCCGTCCGGGTACATCTCTTCAACCGTCGGCGCAAACAGCAGGTCGCAACCGGCTTCGAGGAGCTTTTCCTGATCGGCGGCGAGGGTGCGCGGGTATTTGTCGAGGTCTTCGCCGGCGCCGAATTGCAACGGATTGACGAAAATACTCGCGACGACGAAATCCACTCGCTGGGTAGCTTTGGTGATCAGTGCTACGTGGCCGCTGTGCAGGTTGCCCATGGTCGGCACGAAGCCGATGCGCTTGCCTTCACTGCGCGCGCGGGCGACGGCGGCACGCAGTTCGCGTACGGTTTTGACGGTGTTCATGCAGAGAATCCGTGTTCGATGCCGGGGAACGTGGTGGCTTTTACTTCGCTGACGTAAGCCTTCAGCGCGGACTGGATGCTGTCCTGACCTTGCATGAAGTTTTTGACGAATTTGGGTACGCGGCCGGTGATCGACAGGCCGAGCATGTCGTGCAATACCAGCACCTGGCCGTCGGTGGCGTTGCCGGCACCGATACCGATCACCGGAATGCTCACGGCCTGGCTGATTTCTGCCGCCAGTTCGCTCGGCACGCACTCAAGCAACAGCATGGCCGCACCGGCCTGCTCCAGCGCGATCGCATCGGCACGCATCTGCCGCGCCTGGTTCTCGTTGCGGCCCTGCACTTTATAGCCACCGAGGATGTTCACTGCTTGCGGGGTCAGGCCCATGTGCGCACACACCGGCACACCGCGCTCGGCAAGCAGGCGGATCGACTCCGCCAGCCACAGTTGACCTTCAACCTTGACCATGTGCGCACCGGCCTGCATCAGCATGGCGCTGTTGTTCATGGTCTGTTCGAGGGTAGCGTTGGCCATGAACGGCAGGTCGGCGAGGATCAGCGCATCGCCATTGCCACGCTTGACGCTGGCGACGTGGTAGGCCATTTCCGCCGTGGTCACTGGCAGGGTGCTGTCGTGACCCTGCAGAACCATGCCGAGAGAGTCGCCGACCAGCAGCACTTCGACACCGGCCTCGTTGCAGGCGTGGGCGAAGGTCGCGTCATAGCAGGTCAGCATGGTGATTTTTTCACCTTTCTGCTTGAGGCTCTGGAGCGTGGTCAGGGTGATGGCTGGCATGTAAAAAATCCTCGTTCAGGCGCTCTGGAAACTGCTGCGAGTCACGCGCGTGATTCTTCATCTACTCAGGCGCACGGTCTTGTGTCGTGCTTTGAAAGGCCTGGATTGCGCCCGTTCATACCGGGTTGGCGGCAGCGGGACGCCTATAGTCGTGATGAGCCAACAGGAAGTCAATTGCGTGTGTTACCGCATTGTTACGCGGGAGGTGTTACCGGCGTTACTGATGCGATTCAGCGGCGCGGCGGGCCTGATTCGGGGGATTTTTGTCTGACAATAATAGTGAATCTCACCCGATCAACTGTAGGAGCTGTCGAGTGAAACGAGGCTGCGATCTTTTGATTTTTAGCATCAAGACCAAAAGATCGCAGCGTTCCGCAGCTCCTACACGACGGATTCGTGTCAGGCGTGGGAGAGGCGTTCAAGGCCGACGAACGCGCAGGCGGCCAGCAGATCGGGAAGGGCGCGGCCATCGGGCAAGCGCAGATCCTGCGGTGCCAGTTCAGCCAGGGGATAGAGAACGAAAGCGCGCTCCTGAATCTGGTAATGCGGGACCTTCAGCCGTGGCTCATCGATCAGGCGATCGCCAAACAGCAGAATATCCAGATCCAGCGTGCGTGGCCCCCAGCGCTCAAGACGCTCGCGGCCCTGAGCGTTTTCGATCGCTTGCAAGGCGTCGAGCAGCTCGATCGGTGCGAGCGAACTGTCGAGGGCTGCGACGGCATTGGTGTAACGAGGCTGGCCCGGCAACAGCGAATCGCTTTGATAAAAGGCTGAGACGCCGGCAAGGCTCGTCTGCGGCAATTGCCCCAGCGCCGCGATGGCGCTGCGCAACTGGTCGGCCGGGTCAGCGAGGTTGCTGCCCAGGCCGATGTAGATGCGTTCCATCGCTTACTCGCCCGTCGCGCTCGAAGCACCGGCGCGCTTGCGCTTGGAACCGCCGCTGCGGCGCCGTTTGCGTGGCGCGCCGCTGGCATCGTCGCCCTTGCCGCTGAGGTCGCGGATCATGTCGCGACGCTCGCTGTCGTTGGCGTCCTGATAATCGGTCCACCACTCGCCGAGGCCATCGGTCTCCTCGCCGGCGCTTTCACGCAGCAGCAGGAAATCGTAACCGGCACGGAAGCGCGGGTTGTCCAGCAACAGATCGGCGCGTTTGCCGCTGCGCCGTGGCAGGCGTTCCTGCATGTCCCAGATTTCGCGGATCGGCATGGTAAAGCGCTTCGGAATTGCGATGCGCTGGCACTGCTCGGCAATCAGCTCGTGAGCGGCTTCCTGCATCGCCGGAATCGGCGGCATGCCACGTTCCTGCAGACGCAATACGCGCGCCGGCAGCGCAGGCCAGAGCAGGGCGGCGAAGAGGAACGCCGGGGTCACCGGTTTGTTCTGCTTGATGCGCAGGTCGGTGTTGGTCAGTGCTTCGCTGATCAGCGTGTGGGTATATTCCGGATTGTATTCCAGCGCCTCGGCACTGGCCGGGAACAGCGGCGAGAACAGTTGCAGATCAACCAGCATTTCAAAGGTGATTGCGCCGTGCCCGGAGAGGAACAGCTTGAGCACTTCTTCGAACAGCCGCGCCGACGGAATCTCGCGCAGCATCGGCGCCAATTCACGGATCGGCTGCACGGTGTGCTTCTCGATGCCGAAGTTGAGCTTGGCGGCGAAACGCACGGCCCGCAGCATGCGCACCGGGTCTTCCTGATAGCGCTGCTTCGGGTCGCCGATCAGACGGATCAGGTGATTGCGGATGTCGTGCACGCCATTGGCGTAATCGAGAATGCGCTCACTGACCGGATCGTAATACAGGGCGTTGATGGTGAAGTCGCGGCGTTGCGCGTCTTCTTCCAGGGTGCCGTAGACGTTGTCGCGCAGAATCCGCCCGCTCTCGTTGCGCGAAGACTGGTTGCTGTCTTCGTCGTCTTCGTTGACCGGGTGGTTGGCGCGGAAGGTCGCGACTTCAATGATTTCGCGACCGAAATGGATGTGCACCAGCTTGAACCGGCGGCCGATGATTCGCGCATTGCGGAATTCGGCACGCACCTGCTCGGGGGTGGCACTGGTGGCGACGTCGAAGTCCTTGGGCGTGATGCCCAGCAGCATGTCACGCACGCAACCACCGACCAGATAAGCCTGGTAACCGGCACCTTGCAGGCGTTCGACGATATTCACCGCATAGCGGCTGAACTGCGTTTTCTGCAGCGAATGTTGGCCGCTGTTGAGCACTTCAGGGGTGCTGCGGATGTGTTGCGTACGACGCACGGGAGTTCGGAATGACTGGAACAGCTTCTTCAGCATGGGATGCACTGTTTGAAGGAATGTTCGGCCATACCAAAAGAATGACCGCATGATGGGCGCAGATTCTAGCATTTAGTCGGGGGATGGTGTAGGAGACAGCAGATTCGAGCTGAAAGCCGCAAGCTACAAGGGTGAAGCGGGGGTAGAGCGGAGGATTTTTTGCAGAAGGGAGAAACTACAAGGGGAGCCGAAGCTCCCCAAGAAGTAGTTGCGTGCTCTTTTTATTATTGATTCGGGCTTTTTGTTTTTGTTGAGTGCCCTCGCCACGAAGTGTTTCCTTCGTGACCCTCCCAATCGGGAGCCAAGAGCAAACGGATTGCTTTGGTCGCTGAATTGCAGTGATCTGTCGATCCAACCAGTACAGGCTCTGTCTTAGGACAGTTTTTGTTGTTCTCGGCCTGGTCGTGGGGCAAGCCCCAAATACAACGCCTCTCCAAAAGAATCAGTTAGCTGCGCCTCTCGCCGTCTTGTTTTTATTGTGCGTGAGTCGATTCGTCTTATTTTTATTGTCTTGTGCATTGCTTGTTATTGTTCTTGTACCAAACATATAGCAGGGTGCGTGCCAACTTTTGCCAAGCCCAGTAAAACAAGGGGTTAGGTCGATATAACCGTTTTGCAGGGGCGAAAAAAAGCCGGGGTTTCGTTACCGATAACCCCGGCTTCTGTTACGTGAATCGACTGCGGTAACAGTTTTTTCACATTGTCATGCGTTACCCGCGCACGCGGTGGGTAACGCTCAGCTCTCGCTGGCAACCCCGGTCTTGCGCCGTGGAATCCCCAGACGCTGGCGGCGTTCCCACAGGCATTTGCGGCTGACGCCGAGTTTGCGTGCCAGTTCGGTCTCGGTCATGTGGTCCTGATGCTCGAGGACGAAATGCTGGAAATAGTCTTCCAGCGACAGATCCTCGGTCGGCTCATGGCTGCTGTTGCTGGCGTTACCGCCGGTTTGCGGCGGCAGACCGATGAACTCGTCGTCTTCCAGATCGCTCAGCTCGATGTCGATGCCCAGCAGGTCGGCCGAGATCTCCGGGCTTTCGCTGAGAATCACCGCGCGCTCGACAGCGTTTTCCAGCTCACGGACGTTACCCGGCCAGGAATAGTGCCGGATCGCCTGTTCGGCATCGGCAGCGAATTTCAGGTCGGTGCGATTGATCCGCGCGCTCTGGCGAGCGAGGAAGGCATTGGCGATTTCGTTGACGTCGGCGCCGCGCTCGCGCAGCGGCGGCAGCTTCAGGGCAATCACGTGCAGACGGTAATAAAGGTCTTCACGGAACTGACCGATTTTCGCCAGGCTCTTCAGATCGCGGTGAGTTGCAGCGATCAGGCGCACATCGACTTTCTGTGACTGCACCGAACCTACGCGGCGAATTTCGCCCTCCTGCAGAACCCGCAGCAAGCGAGCCTGGGCTTCGAGGGGCAGTTCGCCGATCTCATCGAGAAACAAGGTGCCGCCGTCCGCCGCTTCGACCAGACCGGCGCGACCGGCACTGGCGCCGGTGAACGCGCCTTTCTCGTGGCCGAACAGTTCGGATTCGATCAGGCTTTCCGGAATCGCCGCGCAGTTCACCGAAATCATCGGCGCCTTGGCGCGTTTCGACAGATTGTGCAGAGCGCGGGCCACCAGTTCTTTACCGGTACCGGACTCACCCTGAATCAACACGTTGGAATCGGTTGGCGCGACTTTGCGGATCTTGCTGTACAGGTCCTGCATCGGTGGGCAGGAGCCGATGATGCCAATTTCACCATTGCTGTTATCCACAGCGGCTTTGCCATTGCCAGCGGCAGGCTTGCTCGCGGTGGCTTCGCCGGCAGCCGGCGCCGACTGGCGATCGCGCAGGATCCGCGCAACCGCCTGGAGCATTTCATCGTGGTCGAACGGCTTGGCGATGTAATCGACCGCGCCCATTTTCATCGAGTCGACCGCCGAGCGCAGGCTGGCGTAACTGGTCATGATCAGCACCGGTGTGCCCTGGCCGAGCTTGATCAGCTCGGTGCCCGGAGCGCCCGGCAGGCGCAGGTCGCTGACGATCAGATCGAACGTAGGAATGGTGAAGCGTTCTTGTGCTTCCTGCACTGATCCGGCTTCGCTGACCTGGTACTGGTTGCGTTCCAGCAGGCGGCGCAAGGCGGAGCGGATGATTGTTTCGTCTTCGACGATCAAAATGTGCGGCATTGATTCGATACTCTCGACGGTCTCAGTTCACAGCGGACGTCGCTTCGACATGACGCGGTAAGGTCACCCGGATACGGGTGCCGCGTTGGCTTTGTACATCAGCCGGGCTGTCGATGGTGATTTGTCCATAATGCTCTTCAACGATGGAATAGACCAGTGCAAGGCCCAGACCGGTGCCTTCGCCAGGATCCTTGGTGGTGAAGAAAGGTTCGAACAATCGGTCCATGATGCTCGACGGAATACCACTGCCTTCGTCTTCGACGATCAGATCGACCGTGTGTTCGCCGGCTTCGCTCTTGACCCGTACCGCGCTGTGCGGCGGCGAGGCGTCGCGGGCGTTGGAGAGCAGATTGATCAGTACCTGTGCGAGCCGTTGCGGGTCGCCTTCGACCCAGTGGTCGGGATCGCACAGGTTGTAGAACTGCACTTCGAAATTGCGTCGGTTCAGCGCCAGCAGGCCGATGGCGTCCTGCGCGACTTCGGCCAGACACACCGGTTCGTCACTGTGCTGATGGCTGCCGGCATGGGCGAAGCTCATCAGCGACTGGACGATGCGCGAGACGCGTTTGGTCTGCTCGAGAATCTGCCCGCTGATTTCCGTCAGCTCGCCGTCATCTTCGCGCTCTTCGCGCAGATTTTGCGCCAGACAGGCAATGCCGGTGATCGGGTTGCCGATCTCGTGGGCTACACCCGCTGCGAGTCGACCGATGCTGGCCAGCCGTTCGGAATGCACCAGTTTATCTTCGAGCATCTGCGTTTCGGTCAAATCCTCGACGAGTAACACCAGACCACTGTTACCCGGTGCCAACGGCTCGTCGATTGCTGCTTTGTGCAGGTTCAGCCAGCGGGTCTGACCATCGAGGGCCAGGTGCTGTTTGTGCAAATGCCCGTCGGGCAGGTTGATGAAACCTTGCAGCAATTCTTTCCACGGGTTGGCAATGGTGCTCAGGCGCGAACCGACCACTCGCTGCGCGGCGATGCCGGTCAGCTCTTCCATGGCCTTGTTCCACATCAGGATCTCTTGATCCTTGGCCAGCGAGCAAACGCCCATCGGCAGTTCCTGCAAGGTCTGGCGGTGGTAGCGGCGCAGGGCGTCGAGCTCGGCGGCAAGCCCTGTGAGGCGCGAGTGATAATCCTCGAGACGGCTTTCAATGAAGTGGATGTCTTCGGTGACATAGTTTTCGCCGCCCGCCTTGTAAGGCAGAAAGGTTTCCACCATGTCCTGCGCGACGCTCGGCCCCATCAGGCCGGACAGGTTGGCCTCGATGCGGTCGCGCAAACGGCGCAAGGCGTAAGGCCGGCGTTCATCGAAGGGCAGATACAAGTCGCGCAGCGCTTGCTCGACTTCTTTCTGCGCAGCCTTGGCACCCAGCGGCTTGGCCAGCTGCGTGGCGAATTCCTGCGGCGAGGCGGCGTGCAGTTCGCGGCGTTGCGGGCGGCGCACGTTATCCACCGCACAGGCCTCGGCGGCGCTGGCTTCTTCCGGGCTGGCGTTGGTGAACAGCGAGATCAAAGTGAACATCAGTACGTTGGCGGCCAGCGAGGCGATGGCCGCCATGTGCCAACTGGTGTCGTCGAGCACGTAGATCATGTTCAGCAGCGGGATATAGAAACCCTGCAGATTGCCGACCAGCGGCAGCAACATGGTCACCACCCAGACCGTGATCCCCGCCAGCAGACCGGCAATGAAGCCGCGGCGGTTGGCGGTCGGCCAGTACAGCACCGACAACACCCCGGGCAGAAATTGCAGGGTCGCAACGAACGCGACGATGCCGAGGTTGGCCAGATCCTGCTCGACGCCGAGCATCAGGTAGAAACCGAAACCGGCCATGATGATCGCCACGATCAGCGCCCGACGGGTCCATTTCAGCCAGCGGTAGATATTGCCCTCGGCCGGCGGCTGATAGAGCGGCAGCACCAGATGGTTCAGCGCCATGCCCGACAAGGCCAGGGTGGTGACGATTATCAGGCCACTGGCGGCGGACAGGCCACCGACGTAGGCGAGCAAGGCCAGCGGTTTGCTGTTGGCGGCAATGCCGATACCAAGGGTGAAATATTCCGGGTCGGTGGTGGCGCCGAGTTTCAGGCCGGCCCAGAGAATCAGCGGTACGGCGAGACTCATCAACAGCAGAAACAACGGCAGGCCCCAACTGGCGCTGACCAGCGAGCGCGGATTGAGGTTTTCCGTAAAGGTCATGTGATACATGTGCGGCATGACGATCGCCGAGGCGAAGAACACCAGCAGCAGCGTGCGCCACGGACCTTCCTGCAACGGCGTGTGCAGGGCGGCGAGGGCGGTCTGGTTTTGCAGCAGCCACAGTTCGAGCTGTTGCGGCCCGTCGAACACCCCATACAGTGCATACAGGCCAACGCCGCCGAGAGCGATCAGTTTGATGATCGATTCGAAGGCAATCGCGAACACCAGCCCTTCATGTTTCTCGCGCGTGGCGATGTGCCGGGAACCGAAGAAAATCGTGAACAGAATGATCAGCGCACAGAACGCCAGCGCCACGCGGCTCTGCACACGTTCGCCGGTGAGAATGCCGATCGAGTCGGCCACGGCCTGAATCTGCAAGGCAAGCAATGGCAAGACGCCAATCAGCATGAAAATCGTGGTCAGCGCACCGGCCCAGGTGCTGCGAAAGCGGAAGGCAAACAGGTCGGCCAGCGACGACAGTTGATAGGTGCGGGTGATTTTCAGGATCGGATAAAGCAGCACCGGCGCCAGCAGAAACGCACCGGACACGCCGAGATAGCTGGACAGAAAGCCGTAACCATATTGATAGGCCAGGCCCACCGTGCCGTAGAACGCCCAGGCACTGGCGTAAACCCCCAGCGACAAGGTGTAGGTCAGCGGGTGGCGAATGATCGCGCGCGGGATCATGCCCCGTTCGCTGACCCAGGCCACGCCGAACAGCGCCGCCAGGTAGGCCGCGCTGACCAGGATCATCTGGGTCAGGCTAAAGCTCATCGGCATCTTTTTGGCTCTGCAGGAT
>NZ_RAZO01000501.1:11277-18429 GCF_004307535.1 Pseudomonas sp. Sample_9 | reverse complement strand
AGCCACGCGCTTGAACCGAAACAGTGCATGCAAACAGCAATGCCCGTTTCCGTGCATTCAACTACCCTTGCCTCTCTCCACTCGACCTTTTAAAACACCTGTTCGGCACTCTGGTTCGGAAATTGCTACTTTCTATAGGTCGTAAGCGTTGCAGTAACAATAATTCTGCGCCACAAGCGCTCATATTGGTTCTTAGGGATTGAATAATGAAAAAAGCATTGCTGACCCTTTCTGCACTGGCGTTGTGCATGGCCGCCGGCTCCGCGCTGGCCAAGGAATACAAAGAGCTGCGCTTTGGCGTTGACCCTTCGTACGCACCGTTCGAGTCGAAAGCGGCCGATGGCAGCCTGGTCGGGTTCGATATCGATCTGGGCAACGCGATTTGCGCCGAACTGAAGGTCAAGTGCAAATGGGTCGAAAGCGATTTTGACGGCATGATTCCGGGCCTCAAGGCCAACAAGTTCGACGGCGTGATCTCGTCGATGACCGTGACCCCGGCCCGCGAGAAGGTCATAGACTTCTCCAGCGAACTGTTTTCCGGCCCGACCGCTTACGTGTTCAAGAAAGGCTCCGGCATCACCGCCGATGTCGCTTCGCTCAAGGGCAAAACCGTTGGCTATGAGCAAGGCACCATTCAGGAAGCCTATGCCAAAGCCGTGCTGGACAAGGCCGGTGTGAAAACCCAGGCCTATCAGAACCAGGACCAAGTGTATTCCGACCTGACCTCCGGCCGTCTCGACGCCGGTATCCAGGACATGCTGCAAGCCGAACTGGGCTTTTTGAAGTCGCCAAAAGGCGCCGATTATGAAATCAGCCAGCCGGTCGACAGCGAATTGCTGCCAGCCAAAACCGCTGTCGGTATCAAGAAAGGTAACACTGAGCTGAAAGCACTTTTGGATAAAGGTATCAAAGCGTTACACGACGACGGCAAATACGCCGAGATTCAAAAGAAACACTTTGGCGACCTGAATCTGTACAGCGGCAAATAATGCCCCGGCGCCCATCCTCGATGGGCGCCTTTTCCATCCGCTCAGGTTGCTGATTTATGTTTGAAACCCTCCTGCAAAATCTGGGGCTGGCCTCGTTCAGTCTGCAGGGCTTCGGCCCGTTGCTGCTGCAAGGCACCTGGATGACCATCAAATTATCGGCGATGTCGCTGCTGGTGGCCGTGTTGCTCGGCCTGCTCGGCGCCAGTGCCAAACTGTCGAAAGTCAAACTGGTGCGCCTGCCTGCACAGCTCTACACCACGCTGATTCGCGGCGTGCCGGATCTGGTGCTGATGCTGTTGATCTTCTACAGCCTGCAAACCTGGCTGACGTCGCTCACCGATTACATGGAATGGGAATACATCGAAATCGACCCGTTCAGCGCCGGCGTGCTGACGCTGGGCTTCATTTATGGCGCGTATTTCACCGAGACCTTCCGTGGCGCCATCCTCGCGGTGCCGCGTGGTCAGGTCGAAGCCGCCACCGCGTATGGCCTCAAACGTGGCCAGCGTTTTCGCTTTGTGGTGTTTCCGCAAATGATGCGCTTCGCCCTGCCGGGCATCGGCAACAACTGGATGGTCATGCTCAAGGCCACCGCGCTGGTGTCGATCATTGGCCTCGCCGATCTGGTCAAGGCAGCGCAGGACGCCGGTAAAAGCACTTATCAACTGTTCTACTTTCTGGTCCTTGCCGCATTGATCTATCTGCTGATCACCAGTGCTTCGAACTTCATCCTGCGCTGGCTCGAACGCCGCTACGCCGCCGGTGCCCGGGAGGCCGTACGATGATCGAACTTCTCCAGGAATATTGGCGCGCCTTCCTTTATACCGACGGCCAGAACATCACCGGGCTGGCGATGACGATGTGGCTGCTGACCGCCTCGATCTGCATCGGCTTCGTCGTCTCGATCCCATTGTCGATTGCCCGCGTCTCGCCGCACTTCTACGTTCGCTGGCCGGTGCAGTTCTACACCTACCTGTTCCGTGGCACGCCGCTGTATATCCAGTTGCTGATCTGCTACACGGGCATCTACAGCCTCGCCGCCGTGCGCGAACAGCCGATCCTCGACAGTTTCTTTCGCGACGCGATGAACTGCACGATCCTCGCTTTCGCGCTCAATACCTGCGCGTACACCACGGAGATTTTCGCCGGGGCGATTCGCAGCATGAACCACGGTGAAGTCGAAGCGGCCAAGGCTTATGGCCTGACCGGCTGGAAGCTGTACGCCTACGTGATCATGCCGTCGGCCTTACGCCGTTCGTTGCCTTACTACAGCAACGAAGTGATCCTGATGCTGCACTCGACGACCGTGGCGTTCACCGCGACCATTCCCGATATCCTGAAAGTCGCGCGGGATGCCAACTCGGCGACCTTCCTGACCTTCCAGTCATTCGGCATCGCCGCGCTGATCTACCTGACCATTACTTTTGCGCTGGTCGGTCTGTTCCGCCTTGCCGAACGCCGCTGGCTGGCCTTCCTCGGGCCGACTCACTAGCCCCGGTTTGAAAATAAAGAGATAACAATGCGCCACCAGATTCATGACTTGCTGGCCCCGCTGCCGGGGACCGCACGGCAGATTCACAGTTTCCACTTCGGCCCACAGCAGGCCAAGGGCAAGGTGTACATTCAGGCCTCGCTGCATGCCGACGAACTGCCGGGCATGCTGGTCGCCTGGCACCTGAAGCAGCGTCTGGCCGAGCTGGAAGCTGCCGGCCGCCTGCGCAGCGAAATCGTCCTCGTGCCGGTGGCCAACCCGGTCGGCCTCGAACAAGTGCTGATGGACGTGCCGCTGGGCCGTTACGACCTCGAGAGCGGGCAGAACTTCAATCGCTGGTTCGTCGACCTCAGCGAAGAAATCGGCAACGCCATCGAAGGCCAGTTGGACGACGATGCGCAGCACAACCTCGAACTGATCCGCGCCAGCCTGCGCAACGCCCTCGACCGTCAGAAGCCGACCACACAACTGCAATCCCAGCGTCTGACCCTGCAACGCCTGGCCTGCGATGCCGACATGGTGCTGGACTTGCACTGCGACTTCGAATCGGTGGTGCACCTGTACACCACGCCCGAAGCCTGGCCACAGGTCGAGCCCTTGGCGCGCTATATCGAAGCGCAGGCCAGCCTGCTTGCTACCGATTCCGGCGGGCAATCGTTCGACGAGTGCTTCACCCTGCTCTGGTGGCAACTGCGCGAGCGCTTCGGTGAGCAGTTCGAGATTCCGCTGGGCAGCTTCTCGGTGACCGTCGAATTGCGCGGCCAGGGTGACGTCAATCACCCACTGGCCAGCCGCGATTGTCAGGCGCTGATCGATTATCTGATCCAGTTCGACGCCATCGTCGGCGAGACCAAGCCGCAACCGCCACTGCCGTACCCGGCCACGCCGCTGGCCGGGGTCGAACCGGTGACCACGCCAGTCGGCGGCCTGCTGGTGTACTGCGCCACGCCCGGCCAATACCTGGAGGCCGGCCAGCAGATCGCCGAAATCATCGACCCGGTCCACGACAAGGTCACCCCCATTCATTGCACCGCCGCCGGCCTGCTGTATGCGCGCTCGCTGCGGCGCATGGCCACTGCCGGCATGGTCATCGCCCACGTCGCGGGCGCCCAGGCCTATCGCAGCGGCTACCTACTTTCGCCTTGAGGATGCTCGTCCATGTACAAACTGACCGTTGAAGGCCTGCACAAAAGCTATGGCGATCATCAGGTGCTCAAAGGCGTTTCTCTCAAGGCCAAAACCGGCGACGTGATCAGCCTGATCGGCGCCAGCGGCTCGGGCAAAAGCACCTTTTTGCGCTGCATCAATTTCCTTGAGCAACCGAATGACGGCGCCATGAGCCTCGATGGCCAGGCGATCCGCATGGTCACCGACCGCCACGGCATGCACGTCGCCGACGCCGATGAACTGCAACGCCTGCGCACGCGGCTGGCGATGGTGTTCCAGCATTTCAACCTGTGGAGCCACATGACCGTGCTGGAAAACATCACCATGGCCCCGCGCCGGGTGCTGGGCTGCAGCAAACAGGAAGCCGAGGATCGCGCCCGACGTTATCTGGACAAAGTCGGCTTGCCGGCGCGGGTCGCCGATCAATACCCGGCGTTTCTGTCCGGCGGTCAGCAACAGCGCGTGGCGATCGCCCGGGCACTGGCGATGGAACCGGAAGTGATGCTGTTCGACGAACCGACCTCGGCACTCGACCCGGAACTGGTGGGCGAAGTGCTGAAAGTGATTCAGGGTCTGGCCGAAGAAGGCCGGACGATGATCATGGTCACCCACGAGATGAGTTTTGCGCGCAAGGTGTCGAATCAGGTGCTGTTTCTGCATCAGGGCCTGGTGGAAGAAGAAGGCGCGCCCGAAGAGGTGCTGGGCAATCCCAAGAGTGAACGGCTGAAGCAGTTCCTCAGCGGCAATCTCAAATAACGCCGTACACAATTCCCCTGTAGGAGCTGCCGAAGGCTGCGATCTTTTGACTCTGCTTCAAAGATCAAAAGATCGCAGCCTCGTTTCACTCGTCAGCTCCTACAAGGGAATCGCGTTGTTTTAAACCTTTGGTCTGTTGCTGTGGTCTCTGAAACAACACCTCCAGAGCGCACGCAGCCGGCATGGCGAAATCCCCCGACTTTGCAAAAACCTGGTTCAGCGCCCGCGACTGGAAGCCGTTCGCCTTTCAGAAACAGGTGTGGGCGGCGGTGAAAAACGGCGAATCCGGGTTGCTCCACGCCAGCACCGGCGCCGGCAAAACCTATGCGGTGTGGTTTGCTGCACTCAACCGCTTCGCCCGCTTGCAACCGCCCGTGGCCACGCCGCGCAAACGCAAACCGCCGGCCGAGCCGTTGACGGTGCTGTGGATCACGCCGATGCGCGCCCTCGCCGCCGATACCGCCCGCGCGCTGCAAAGCCCGGTGGATGATTTACAGATTCCGTGGAGCATCGGCCTGCGCACCGGCGACACCAGTAGCAGCGAGCGCGCTCGTCAGGGCCGGCGTTTGCCAACGACGCTGATTACCACCCCGGAAAGCCTGACTCTACTACTGGCCCGCGCCGATGCGCGCACGGCGTTGTCGACCCTGCGCATGATCGTCGTGGATGAATGGCACGAGTTGCTCGGCAACAAACGCGGCGTGCAACTGCAACTGGCCCTCGCTCGCCTGCGGCATTGGCAGCCGGAACTGATCGTTTGGGGCGTTTCCGCCACCCTTGGTAATCAATCTCACGCCGAGCAAGTGCTGATCCCACAGGGCGGCGGCGTCAGTGTTCAGGGCAAAAGCGAAAAAACCCTGCAAGTCGACACCCTGCTCCCACCGGCCATCGAGCGTTTTCCCTGGGCCGGCCACATCGGTCTGAAGATGCTGCCGCAGGTGGTGGCCGAACTCGATGCCTGCGCCAGCAGCCTGGTGTTTACCAACACCCGTGCGCAATCAGAGATCTGGTATCAGGCGCTGCTGGAAGCGCGGCCGGACTGGGCCGGGCTGATTGCGTTGCACCACAGCTCACTGTCCCGGGACACCCGCGACTGGGTCGAGCAGGCGTTGAAGAATGGCCAATTGAAAGCGGTGGTGTGCACCTCGAGCCTGGATCTGGGCGTGGACTTCTTGCCGGTCGAGCGCGTGCTGCAGATCGGCTCGGCGAAAGGCGTCGCGCGCTTGATGCAACGTGCCGGGCGCTCCGGCCACGCGCCTGGGCGCACCTCGCGGGTAACGCTGGTGCCGACCCACAGCCTGGAACTGATCGAGGCGGTCGCCGCACGCGACGCCGTCGAGCAACGGCGCATCGAGCCGCGCCTGTCGCCGCACAAGCCGCTGGACGTGCTGGTCCAGCATTTGGTCAGCATGGCCCTTGGCGGTGGCTTCATTCCTGAAGACTTGTACGAAGAAGTGCGTGGCGCCTGGGCTTATCGTGACCTGACAGCGGCAGACTGGGCCTGGGCGCTGGCGTTCGTACGCCATGGCGGGATGTCTCTTACAGCGTATCCGGATTACCGCCGGGTCGAGCCGGACGAACACGGCGTCTGGCGTGTGCCGGATGCGCGTCTGGCGCGGCGCCATCGCATGAGCATCGGCACCATCGTCAGCGACGCGAGCATCAACCTGAAATTCTGGAGCAAGGGCGGCGGCGGCAAACAGCTGGGCAGCGTCGAGGAAGGCTTTATCGCCCGACTGAAACCCGGCGATGGCTTCCTCTTCGCCGGCCGCTTGCTCGAGTTGGTGCGGGTGGAAAACATGACCGCCTACGTCAAACGCAGCACGGCGAAAAAAGCCGCTGTACCGCGCTGGAATGGCGGACGCATGCCGTTATCCAACGAACTGGCCGAAGCGGTGGTTGCACGCTTCAGCGCCGCTGCTCAAGGTCAGTTCAAAGGCCCGGAAATGCACGCGCTGCGGCCGCTGCTGGAGACGCAGATACGCTGGTCCGGCTTGCCCACCACGGAAAATCTGCTGGCCGAGGTACTGAAATCCCGCGAAGGCTGGCATCTTTTCCTCTATCCGTTCGCCGGGCGCCAAGTGCATCTGGGACTGGCGAGCCTGCTGGCGTGGCGCGTCAGTCAGCGGCAACCGGTGACCTTCTCGATTGCCGTGAATGATTACGGCCTGGAACTGCTCAGCGCCACGCCGGTGGATTGGGCCGCGCATCTCGACGCTCACCTGTTCAACGCCGATGACTTGTTGCTGGATGTGCTGGCCAGTCTCAATGCCGGTGAACTGGCGTTGCGCCGCTTCCGCGAAATCGCGCGCATCGCCGGGCTGGTCTTCGCCGGGTATCCGGGCGCACCGAAAAGCACCCGCCAGGTGCAGGCGTCGAGCGGCTTGTTTTTCCAGGTGTTCAAACAATATGACGCCGACAACCTGCTGCTAGCCCAAGCTGGGGAAGAAGTCCTACGCGAGGAACTGGATATTCGTCGTTTGGAACAGACATTGGAGCGGATCAATCGGATGAAACTCGACGTGCATCAGGTTAAACGTCCTACACCGTTGGGCTTTCCGCTGCTGGTGGAGCGGATGCGCGAGAGCATGAGTTCGGAAAAACTGGCTGACAGGATCAGAAGAATGGTCGGTGACCTGGAAAAAACCGCTGATAACGGAAAATCGTCGTGAGTGCGTACCCGGTGCGTCTGGCCGGTGAGGAGTTGTGGCTGCTGCCGGAGAAAGCGCTGTACTGGCCAGCGCAGGA
>NZ_RAZO01000501.1:0-11177 GCF_004307535.1 Pseudomonas sp. Sample_9 | reverse complement strand
CCGGTGAGGAGTTGTGGCTGCTGCCGGAGAAAGCGCTGTACTGGCCAGCGCAGGAGGCGCTGCTGATCGCCGACGTGCATTTCGGTAAGGCGGCGGCCTATCGCAGCCTCGGCCAGCCGGTGCCCCATGGCACAACGGCGAGCAACATCGAGGTAATCGACGCGTTGCTGGCGCGGTTGCCGTGTCGCCAGTTGATCTTCCTCGGGGATTTTCTGCATGGGCCTGGTTCCCATGTCCCGACCACACTGAATGCGCTGGCAGAGTGGCGAGCGCGGCACGCTGACCTGCCGATGACGCTGATTCGCGGCAACCACGACAAACGCGCGGGCGACCCACCGGCATCGTTGAATATCCGCGTGGTGCCCGAACCATTGCTGCTCGGCCCGTTCGCCTTACAACACGAGCCCGATGCGCATCCGGAACGGCACGTGCTCGCCGGCCACGTGCACCCGGTTTATCGATTGCACGGCAAAGGTCGGCAGAGCTTGCGCCTGGCCTGCTTCAGATTGGGTGAGCGCATCAGCCTGATGCCGGCATTCGGTGCGTTTACCGGCGGCTATCAGGTCGAGCGCGACGACAGTTGCAAGGTCTTCGTGATCGGCGACAACGAAATATGGCCCGTCAGCTAGATCGCAAATCGATCAGGCTGACGGGCCATATTCATGACGGTCGGTCAGGCAACAGGCGCCGGAGGCGGCTCGTCCGGCAGCGTCGGTTCGCCTGGTTCGGTCGGTTGTTCGTTGGGAGTATCGGGATCGGGCTGGCCGGGCACGCCGCCGGACAGGCTCAAAGACGGATTCGCCAGTAACGACCAGGCCAGAACGCCTATCTGATTGGGCTCAAGCCTTGCCAGTTCAGCGCTGATTCGCGGGTCGATCTTCATAGGGCACTCCTCAGTGAAGGCCCGAATTTGTGTGTAACAAAAACGGGCAGTACACCCCATAGAGTGTCTGCCCGCCAAAGAATTCCCGACATCCGTCGGATGGTCGATCAGGTACGCGGCAAGGTTACGCCACGCTGGCCCTGATATTTGCCGCCACGATCCTTGTAGGAAACTTCACATTCTTCATCGGATTCGAGGAAGAGCATCTGCGCCACACCTTCGTTGGCGTAGATTTTCGCGGGCAGATTGGTGGTGTTGGAAAATTCCAGGGTCACGTGACCTTCCCACTCAGGCTCGAGCGGAGTGACGTTGACGATGATGCCGCAGCGCGCGTAGGTGCTTTTACCCAGGCAGATGGTCAGCACGTTGCGCGGAATGCGAAAGTACTCGACGGTGCTGGCCAGGGCGAAGGAGTTCGGCGGAATGATGCAGACGTCGCTGTGGATGTCGACGAAGCTGCCGGCGTCGAAGTTCTTCGGGTCGACAATGGCCGAGTTGATGTTGGTGAACACCTTGAAGTGGTTGGTGCAACGCACGTCGTAGCCGTAGCTCGACACGCCGTAGGAAATCACCCGGCTGTCGTCGCTGCCGCGCATCTGGCGCTCGACGAACGGTTCGATCATGCCGTGTTCCTGCGCCATGCGGCGAATCCACTTGTCCGATTTGATGCTCATGGCGGGTTTGTCCTGAATAGCGAGGTGGAAAAATTCTGTCCGGCATCTTACCGGGCGCGTCGCCGCGTTCAAAGTGCGCAACGCAATTCTCGGCGAACACCCCGTATTTACGCGATGTGGCGACGAACCGTCGCACCGCCGATCCCTAAAACACAGAATCCTTTGCAAGAAACATTGGCACGTTCCGGAAAAAGGGTTAAGGTGGCGTCACTGTGTTGCTTGTGTCACTGAGAATCTCTACACGATATGTTGAATTTCGATCCAACCATCTACAAGAATTTTTCCTGCTCTTTGCACTCAGTCTCGGCCAGGGTTCTTCCTGAGTCGCAGTTATCTTTGTTCAAGGAGTTACACCATGTCTAATCGCCAAACCGGTACCGTTAAGTGGTTCAACGATGAAAAAGGCTTCGGCTTCATCACTCCACAATCCGGTGACGACCTGTTCGTTCACTTCAAAGCTATCCAATCCGACGGCTTCAAAAGCCTGAAAGAAGGCCAACAGGTTTCTTTCATCGCTACCCGCGGTCAGAAAGGCATGCAAGCTGAAGAAGTACAAGTTATCTAACTTGTAGCTTCTTTAGAAAAGAGCCCCGCCCTTAAAAGCGGGGCTTTTTTTGTGTCTGTATATTTTGTTTGCCCCTCTTTTTGCCTCCGCTCTATATGATCCGCGCCCTGGAATCACATGGAAAAAGCAGGATGCAATTCATCTCTTGGAACACATTCAACGCGTTGCTGTTGGCGTTCGCCCCCCCTCTGAATGCAGAGACCAAATCTGATCATCCGACGGTGATTCTCGGCATGAACCCTCGTGCGACATATCTGGCGAAAGGACCAGAAGTCAATGGCCACTCTTCGATGCAACTCAGAGGCGCAGCGCTCCTGACGCTCTCGACTCCTCACGCCTGCGGGAGCAACGAGGTCTATTTGACGCCAGAATCATTGGGCATTCCGAACGAATCATTTCGACGAGCGCTCGGCGAAGTCCAAGACTTGATCGACCAAAAAATCCCCCTGATTCTGACGCTCTCCGCTTGCGAGCGAAAACGCGCTTTCTTCGAAAAGGTACGCCCCTGCACTCCTGAGGAGTGCGCAGACCTGACGAACCCTCTGGCAGACGACAAGCTTTATCTGGACGAGCACCTCAAGCCGATCGGCGAAGGCCTGGCGTTGTACTACCTGAAAATGCCAATGTCCTATGACGAAGAAAAACAGGCGTGGCAAGCACAAATTTTTTACCGGGACACGCGAAGTCTACGCAGCGAGCATTACGTCGACAGAGAAGACTTCGCTTCAGCGAAACCCGTTCTGACATACAAAGCTTACTATCGAAACGGAAAACCCCGCCGGACCTACCAGAATGATGCTAACGGCCTGCGTCAGGGCGAGGCGCTGACATATTCCGAACAAGGGGTCGTCATCAAGCGTGAAAACTACCTCAACAACCATCTCGAGGGTTGGCAATTTATCTATCACGAAAATGGCAAAATCGCTGAGTCCTACAATTGGCATCTGGGCAAGCATGTAGATGGCGAGTATTTGGAATATGACGAGGACGGGACGCTGATCGGGCGCAGCAGTTATCGAAATGACGTTCTCCACGGCCCTGCCCTTGGATACCACTCGAATGGACAGATCAGGTACGAAACCATTTTCATCAACGGCAAATCCCAAGGGCCAAATAATCATTATTTTGATACTGGAGCCGTTGAGACCTCCCGCACCAATGTCGACGGCAAGCCAGATGGCTGGCTAACCACTTACTTCATCGACGGGACAGTCAAAGAGAAACAGTTTTACAGGGACGGTGTGCAACGAAGCTATGAGCAATGGAATGAGCAAGGCAGGCAAACCTTGCAGTGGCAGTGGGATGAAAAACATCGCCAACAGGGCGACTTCAAACAGTGGTACGCGACCGGCCAGCTTAAAGAACATCGAAAATACAAAGACGGCAACCTTCACGGATCATCCACGACATGGCACGAAAACGGTGAGATGGCTTCATTTACCGATTATATCGATGGTGCCGAGCATGGACCGATGCGCTTCTTCAGGAAAGACGGCAGCCTGAGCTACCAATGCCAATACCAGATGGGCGTCAGGCAGGGAGAATGTGTTTCGATTCCCGTCAGCAAGACCAAAGCAGAAAGCTGACAATGAAAAGCCCCGCAATCACGGGGCTTTCTCCATTCTAGCGCAGGTGCTTACCAGGCCACGCCAAACCCTGCGGTATAACGGGTCTTGTTCAGATCCGCATCGTTGGTGCCGCTGATGATGTCGCGCTCGGCCTTTAGGTTGAGCGAGGCCCAGTCGGTGACCTTGTAGCGCAGGCCCAGCTCGGCATCCAGCGCATAATCGGCAACGCCCGACAGCGGCTTGCCGACTTCGCCATTGGTGAAGAACTCGACCTTCTTGCCGATCAGGTAGCGGTTGTAGTCCCACTTCATCGCGACGGAATAGAAGTTGTCCTTGCTGCCATCGCGATATTCGTAATCGGTGCGGTTGAGCAACGAGCCCAGCGAGAACGCGCCAAGTTCGTCGTCCCAGAACTGGTAGCCCGGACCGGTACCGACGACGCGCTGCCGCGCCAGCTCTTCGATGTGATCACGCTTGTAGTTGATGCGCCCCTGCCAGAACCACTGATCGGTGAGGAAACGGTCGAGGGAATATTCGGCGCGCCAGTTGTTGGTGGTGGTTTCCGCATCCTGGACTTCGCGGTTGTATTCCC
This sequence comes from Pseudomonas sp. Sample_9, assembly GCF_004307535.1. Taxonomy (NCBI): domain Bacteria; kingdom Pseudomonadati; phylum Pseudomonadota; class Gammaproteobacteria; order Pseudomonadales; family Pseudomonadaceae; genus Pseudomonas; species Pseudomonas sp. Sample_9. The sequence continues at coordinate 6,895 of NZ_RAZO01000501.1, read as the reverse complement.
CCTCGGCGGTATGCCGCCAGCGACCGTGCCGCGCCGATGTCTTGAAGCCGACGTCGTAGTCGTCGGTGTCCTTTTCGGCGCGCTGATAGTCCAGCGCCAGATCAACATTGCCCTTCCACACCAGGTCGGTGACGATCGGCTTGGGCTTGAGAATCTGCTGAATGCTCGCCAGCTCGACCGTCTTCGGCGCCTCGCCATTGGCCAGGGTGACCTTGCCATCGTCAGCCGCCGTCAGCGACTTCGACACTTCACCGGCATAGGCATCCTGCTTCACCAACAGGTGCTGATCGCTATCGAGGGTCTTGACCTCTTTCCAGTCAATCGCCACCGCACCGGCGTATTTGGTCTGGATCAACAGCTTGCCGCCGTCGAATACCGTGATAGTGCCGCTCAGCTTGTCGCCGTTTTTCAACCAGACGGTGTCGGCAAGCAGGGGCGTGGACGCGCTGAAAACAGCAAGGCACAACAAGGTTCTGGGGAACATAAGCAGATCGGGGGCTCAGAGTTGGCGAAAAAGATCGGCATTATCCGGAGGATTTTGCCCATGACAAGGACTGACCGGACTATTTCAATTGAGTTCATTTCTCAATTGCGCCACGAGCGATTACCCTTGTCGCCATCATCACGCCAATGCTCAGGAGCCGCGTACGTGAAAGACCCGCTCGACAGCGTCGAAAATGATGCGCAAATCCGACGCACGGCACTCTACTCGACGCTCGCGCAAGTGCCTGAAGGCAAAGTCGTCAGTTATGGCCAGTTGGCCGAACTTGCCGGGCTGGGCCGCGCCGCGCGCTGGGTCGGACGGACTTTGAGCCAGTTGCCTGGCGACACCAGGCTGCCCTGGCACCGCGTACTCGGCGCCGGCGGGCGCATCAGTCTGCCGGTCGGCAGCCCCTCCGGTGATGAACAACGTGCGCGATTGCGTATGGAAGGCATCACCGTCCAGAACAATCGTGTGGATATTCGGCGCCATGGCTGGCGTCCGGTAGAGCACAGCGGTTAGAGTGCGCGCTTTGTTTTCGCAATTTTGAGGCAGACTTCAGCCCATGCCCCGTAAAACCTGGCGCGCCGCGCTCGCCGCCTATGCCAGTCCTTCGACGCTCGTGCTGTTGTTGCTCGGTTTTGCCGCCGGCCTGCCGTACATGCTGGTGTTCTCGACGCTCTCCGTATGGCTGCGTGAAGCAGGCGTGGCCCGTGAAACCATTGGCTATGCCAGCCTGATCGGCCTGGCGTATGCGTTCAAATGGGTCTGGTCGCCCCTGCTTGACCAATGGCGCCTGCCCTTGCTGGGCAAGCTCGGCCGCCGCCGTTCCTGGCTGGTGCTCTCCCAGGCACTGGTGATTCTCGGGCTGATCGGCATGGGCTTCTGTGATCCGCAAAAACATTTGTCCTGGCTGATCGCCATTGCCGTCGTCGTCGCCTTCGCCTCGGCCACGCAGGATATCGCGGTCGACGCCTATCGCCTGGAAATCGCCGATGACAGCCGCCAGGCCGCCCTCGCCGCCAGCTACATGTCCGGTTATCGTGTTGCTGCCCTGCTCGCCACCGCCGGCGCGCTGTTCTTCGCCGAAGGTTTCGGCTCAACCGGCTTCAACTATAAGCACGCGGCGTGGACCGGCACCTATGTACTGTTTGGCGCATTGATGGTGCCCGCACTGCTGACTACGCTGTTCATGCGCGAACCACCGGTGCCGCTGCGCACGCAGTTGCAGGCCGGGCGCTACACGTTCATGCATCAATTGATGTCGGTGTTCGTGCTGATCGTTTTGCTGGTTTCCGTGCCGGCGATGTTCACCCAGCTGTACAACACGGATTTTGCCGGCGTGCTGTTTGGCGACATGAGCCCGCTCGACCTGCTCCTCGAAGATCGCGCCTTTCTGCGCGCCATCCTCTACATATTGCTGACGGGGATGTGCCTGTCGGCCATGGGCCGGCGCGGACTGGCGCCGGTACTGACGCCGATCAATGACTTCATCCTGCGTTATCGCTGGCAGGCGCTGTTGCTGCTGGGCCTGATCGCCACTTACCGGATGTCCGACACGGTAATGGGCGTGATGGCCAACGTGTTCTACATCGATCAGGGTTTCACCAAGGATCAGATCGCCAGTGTCAGCAAGATTTTCGGCCTGATCATGACCCTCGTCGGCGCCGGCATGGGTGGCCTGTTGATCGTGCGTTTCGGCATTCTGCCGATCCTGTTTATCGGTGGTGTTTCTTCGGCAGCGACCAACCTGCTGTTCGTCATGCTCGCGGACATGGGCCCGAACCTGCAGATGCTGGTGGTGACCATTTCCCTCGACAACTTCAGCTCGGGCCTGGCGACGTCGGCGTTCGTTGCCTACCTGTCGAGCCTGACCAACCTGAAGTTTTCCGCTACGCAATATGCCCTGCTCAGCTCGATCATGTTGCTGCTGCCGCGCCTGATGGGCGGCTATTCCGGCGTGCTGGTCGAGAAGTTCGGCTATCACAGCTTCTTCCTCATTACCGCCCTGCTCGGCGTGCCGACGCTGCTACTGATCGCGCTGCACTGGTTCCAGGAGCGCCGCCGCGAAGGACAAACACCGACGCCCGAGCCTGCACCGACGCCCGTCACCGAAGAATCGTAGGACGCTTCGCCAATGGCGGGAGGAATCCCGCCGCTGGCGCCTTCCGCCGGCCACACTTCTGTACGTCAGCAAAACTCGCCGGTACACTGCTCCGTCATTTCCAGTCATAGCAACCGACAACGGCCAACCATGCGCACCAGTCAATTTTTGCTCGCCACACAGAAAGAAACGCCTTCCGACGCGGTCGTGATCAGCCACCAGCTGATGCTGCGCGCCGGCATGATCCGCAAGCTTGCCTCGGGCCTGTATACCTGGCTGCCGATGGGCCTGCGAGTCATGCGCAAGGTCGAAGCCATCGTTCGCGAAGAAATGAACGCTGCCGGTTCTCTAGAAGTGTTGATGCCGAGCACCCAACCGGCCGAGCTGTGGCAGGAATCGGGGCGCTGGGAAGAATACGGCCCTGAGCTGCTGCGCATCAAAGACCGCCACGGTCGTGATTTCTGCGCGGGCCCGACCCACGAAGAAGTGATCACCGATCTGATGCGCAACGAGTTGAGCAGCTACAAACAGCTGCCAATCAACCTGTACCAGATCCAGACCAAATTCCGCGATGAAATCCGCCCACGCTTCGGTTTGATGCGCGGCCGCGAATTCATCATGAAGGACGCCTACTCCTTCCACGCTGATCAGGCGTCGCTGCAGATCACTTATGACCGCATGCATGAAGCCTACTGCAACATCTTCACGCGTCTGGGTCTGAAATTCCGTCCGGTAGAAGCCGACAACGGCTCGATCGGCGGCGCCGGCTCCCACGAATTCCACGTGCTAGCCGAGTCCGGCGAAGACGATATCGTCTTCAGCAACGGTTCCGACTACGCGGCGAACATCGAAAAAGCCGAAGCGGTGCCTCGGGAAACCTCGCGCCCTGCGCCAACCGAAGAACTGCGCTTGGTCGATACGCCTGACACCAAGACCATCGCGGCGCTGGTGGAAAAATTCAATCTGCCGATTGAAAAGACCATCAAGACCCTGATCGTCCACGCCGAAGAAGAAGGCAAGCTGATCGCGCTGGTGATTCGTGGCGACCACGAACTGAACGAAATCAAGGCTGCCAACCAGCCTGGCGTGGCCAGCCCGCTGGTGATGGCCTCCGATGCCGAACTGCGTGACGCGATCGGCGCCGGCGCTGGTTCGCTCGGCCCGCTGAACCTGCCACTGCCGATCATCATCGACCGCTCGGTCGCGATGATGAGCGACTTCGGCATTGGCGCGAACATCGACGACAAGCACTACTTCGGCGTGAACTGGGAGCGCGATCTGCCGGTTCCGACCGTTGCCGACCTGCGCAACGTCGTCGCTGGCGACCCAAGCCCGGACGGCAAAGGCACGCTGGAAATCAAGCGCGGCATCGAAGTCGGCCACATCTTCCAGCTGGGCAACAAGTACAGCAAGGCGATGAAGTGCGAAGTGCTGGGCGAAAACGGCAAGCCGGTGACCCTGGAAATGGGTTGCTACGGCATCGGCGTATCGCGCGTGGTGGCTGCTGCCATCGAGCAGAACAACGACGCCAACGGCATTATCTGGAGCGACACCCTGGCGCCATTCCAGATCGCGCTGGTACCGCTGCGCTATGAAACCGAGCAGGTGCGCGAAGCCACTGACAAGCTCTATGCCGAACTGACGGCGGCCGGCTTCGAAGTGCTGCTGGACGATCGCGACAAGAAAACCAGCCCGGGCATCAAGTTTGCGGACATGGAGCTGATCGGCATTCCCCACCGGATCGTGGTCAGCGACCGCGGCCTCGCCGAAGGCAACCTGGAATACAAGAGTCGTTCCGAAGCAGAGGCGCAAGCACTGCCGGTGGCCGATGTTGTGTCCTTCCTTCAGGCCCGTATCCGCCGCTGAAACCAGATAGAGACGTCATGTTCAAGCGAAACACCTTAGGCCTCGGTGGCGCCGCCCTGTGCGGCGCCCTGCTGGTCAGCGGCTGCGCCAATCACATGTCGCAACGCAGCGAGCACGAAGAGCGGGTCGAGCGAAAGTTGCTCGATCACAGCCTGCAGATCGATGTCGGCGAGCCCAAGGTGCTCGAGCTGCCGCAGCGACGCGTGAAGATCAACGAGCAGAAGACTTTCGAGGTCACCGAGTTCGAGGTCACCCGTCGTTATGACCGCTACACGCCTTACCAACCCTGGCGCGAAGTCTACGAGATTCCGCTGGGGGCGGTGGCCGTGGTCGGTGGTGTCGGTGCCAACGTGGTCAACGTGTTCGCTCTCGGTAACCTGCCGGATAGCGTCACCAAGGATTGGCTGAGCTACGGTTTCGCCGGGCTCAACCCGTTCATGAACGTGCAGTCCAACGGTCGCGCGCAGCAGAACCTCGCGGGCATCGACGAAGTCCAGCGCGACAAGCGCACGGAGTATTCGAGCCTGCCGTGGAGCGAACGACCGGTGCAGGTCAAGGCCGGCAAGCAGACATTCGACATGACCACTGATCGCAACGGCGTGCTGCGCTTGAACCTGCTCGACAGTCCGTTCGCCGAACATGATCTCAACCATGTTGGCCGCTTGCAGATCAGTGTCGAAGACGCCAAGGACGACGTGCATACCGACTCGACCCTGATGCTCAGCGGCCACCTGCGCGGCAAGTTGATCGAGGCGCACGGGCTGATTTATGACGACCTGGAAGATGATGAGGTGAGCCAGTGGGTACACCGGGTCAAACGCCTGTCGGAGCTGGGCCTGGAAGAAGAAGCCAGCGAATTGGAACAAAGCCTGATCGAACTGACCCGCAATGATCCTGAGTTGCAGACTGAGTTTCTCAAGTCCCTGGCCAAGGATGCCGGGCGCTTAGTGGCTGATCCGGGACCGAATTAAAGCTTAAAAGCTTCGCGAGCAGGCTCGCTCCCCAGAGGAATGCATTCGAACTGTGGGAGCGAGCCTGCTCGCGAAGAGGCCCTGCCAGGCGCCGCAAATTTACCGCTCAAACAACTCCATCTGCTCAAACCCTCCGCGCAAATCCTCCAGCCTCACCCCCACCCCCAACAACCGCACCGGTTTGCCACCGCGGTTGAACGCCTGGGTCAGCATCAACTGATAGCTGCCCAGGTCGCGCCCTGCCCCGGCCTGTTCCAGCGTGGTCTGGGTGAAATCATGAAATTTGACTTTGACGAACGGCTTGCCCGGTCGATAACTGCTGTCGATCCGCGCCATGCGGGTTTTCAGGGTCTCGAGCAGCTCGGGCAGTTTGTCGAGGCAACTGCGCAAGTCCGGCAGATCAACGTCGTAGGTGTTTTCCACACTGATCGACTGACGCCGGCTGTCGTTGTGCACCAAACGGTCATCGATCCCACGGGCGAGATTCCACAAGCGCTCGCCGAAACTGCCGAATTCGCGCACCAGCGCCAGCCTGCCCCACTCGCGCAGGTGCTGGCAGTCGACGATGCCGAGCTTGCCGAGCTTGTCGGCGGTGACCTTGCCGACGCCGTGCAGCTTGCTCACCGGCAGACCACTGACGAACTCCTCGACCTGATCCGGGGTGATCACGAACAAACCGTTGGGTTTTTTCCAGTCGCTGGCGATCTTCGCCAGAAACTTGTTCGGCGCAACGCCAGCTGAGACGGTGATGTGCAACTGGTTGGAGACCCGGCGGCGAATGTCCTGGGCGATGCGCGTGGCGCTGCCGCCGAAATGCGCGCTGTCCGACACATCGAGGTAGGCCTCGTCCAGCGAAAGCGGCTCGATGAGATCGGTGTAGTCGGCAAAGATCGTATGAATCTCCTTCGACGCTTCGCGATAAGCCTCCATGCGCGGCTTGACGATGGTCAGGTCCGGGCACAGCTTCAATGCATGCCCGGAGGCCATGGCCGAGCGCACACCATAGGCGCGCGCTTCATAGTTGCAGGTGGCAATCACCCCGCGCCGATCCGCCGAACCACCCACCGCCAAAGGCTTGCCGGCCAGACGCGGATCATCGCGCATCTCGATGGCGGCGTAGAAACAGTCACAGTCGATGTGGATGATTTTTCGCTGGGTCATGTCGGAAAAAGACAACGTAGCAAGCCGGAGCCGCAGTATCTCATTGGCACCTGTATATAGCACCAGTGGTTGAATGTTCTTTTCCGACCGTAGGAGATTTCCGATGAATTTGTTTTTTCAATCACAGATCAACGGACAATAGAGCTGAAAGCCTTGCGCCACCTGCCCTGCGCGCCGGCCAACCGCCGCAAAAAGACGCTAAGCGCTTGAACCTCAACAGATTTATCCCGATTGACGGTTGACACACTCGCGAACCTCTGTAGAATGCCGCCACACAGACGCGGGATGGAGCAGTCTGGTAGCTCGTCGGGC
>NZ_RAZO01000036.1:0-18911 GCF_004307535.1 Pseudomonas sp. Sample_9 | reverse complement strand
TCAGTTGTTGCCGCATGAAGTCCGGGTAATTGTTGCCGGCGTCTGGCGGTTTGGAAAACTCAACCTCCTCACCTGCCCCCAGTTCCTGCATGGTGCCGGGTTCGAGAGCGACCATCGGGGTGAAGCCATCGCGATCCAGATCGAGCGGCTGACCGGTCACCGGATCTCTGGGAAGTGGTCCCGAGTCCGGCGCCGGACGCTTGATGAAACCGGCAAACAGGTTGGCCACTTCCTGACGGAACAGCACCGCGTCGTCGTAGTTGTCCAGACTGCGCAGGCGTTTGAGCACCGGCGACAATCGCGGCACACCGCGCAACTGGCCAGGCTCCACCGGTTCGAAGATGTGCAGCACCTGAGTAGCCGGCACGCGGACCAGCTGGTTGTAGCCGGCGTTCAGCGAGGCTGCATCGCGCGGATGCGAGAGGTACATCCAGTACGCCACCCGCTTGCCGCCGGGAGTAAACTCGATGCCAGCGCGGATGACGTTGCCGTTTTTGGTGGTCTCGAATTTGTCGTGCGGCACAAATTCCGGTGCGAGGATCTGCAGCTGCAGCGGAACGGCCAAGCCTTCATCCAGACTGCGAGGACGCAACCGAATGAAGCATTCGCCCGAGGTTTCCACCGTGCGCGCCACCAGCGCCTGCTGGCCGTAGAAGTCGGTGCGATCATCCGCATCCGCCTCATCGACCCAATCTCCCCACAGCTCCTGCAGCAGTCTGCGCAAAGCATCGTCATCAGTCGTAGGCCGGGGAGTGATGCCCGTGCCGATCAGGTTGCTAACGCGCTTGTCGATGACGTTGAAGGCATACGGGTCATTGCGAACTGCTGCACGTGAACGCGACCGCAGGTTTCGCAGTGCCGGGGTGTTGATGCTGTTGATCCCGTTGTCGGGAGCGTCCCAGCCAGTGGAGCGGCGCCCTTCCCCAGCGCCTTCGTAGCTGGCTTTGATGTTGGACGGCAGCACAAATCCGTTACGGGTCAGCGTTGGAAACTGTCGAGCCATCAGACCCCCTTCCCGGCATGGTACAACCGGACCACGCGCGAACGTGGCCCAGCTGCACTTGCCAACGACGAGCGTATTTCCTCGCGTGCCTTGAGGAGCTCATCGACCGTGCGGTATTCCACGGTGCGGTCGGTGTAGCGCACAGTTTTCTCACCGCGAGCAATGGCCGCCTCAACCGCGTCGAGGTGCTTTTTTGTAAAGGACATATCAGCGTCTCTTCAGATAGCCGCTGGTAGAGCTGCGGCGTTGAGGGGGTGCTGCCGGTCGCGCTTGCGTAACCGGTGCAGTGGGTGGTGGTGCGGGCTGGGCTCGGCGTACAGCAGCAGGCGCCGGTGTTTGCTCAACATCAAGTCGCTCGCCCTGAACAGGTTTGACGCCCAAGGCGTCGTCAAACAGGCCCGACTGAGCGAGGGCTTGTCGCACCCTGTCCCAATCGTGTTCCTGGTAGCGGTTGATGCCGAGGTAATGCGCCATGGCGAGGCAGTACACCATCAGGTCGAGCGCTTCGTTGCGCTCGGCCTTGCCCTTCACCCATTCGATGCGCTTGTGGCCGCGTACGTAGCGCACGATTTTACGTTCGGCGACGCACTGGGCGAAGAATTCGTCCGGCAGGTCGTTGGCAAAGTGCAGCGATCCCGGACCGTCCGGGAATGGATAGCGGTTGTAGATCCAGTCTTTGGCAGTGTCGGTACCGACGAACCACAGCTCGGCGCCATTGCGTTCGGTCTGGCCCTTCCACGTCACGTCGACCATGGACGGGCGCTGTGCAATCACCGGTCGGCCCGGCTTGCTCGCGCCCTTGATGGCAAAGATGTTGCGCCAGCGACGGACGCGGCAGAACTGGTAAACCTCATCAGTGTGATGACCGCCGGAGTCGACACCCACGGCGAGAATCGCCAGACCTACGCCGCAGGGATGCCGGTAACGGGCCTTGAGTTTCTCGTCCAGCACCGCCCAGGTACGTTCGTCTGCCGGGTCGCCCCAGATGATCTGGTGGTCGACCACCCAGCGTTCCATGCCGACGCCGAAGCCCATCACCATCAGCTCCAGACGATTGGCCTGAACGTCGACGGCGCCTGTCAGCATCAGCACACCGGCAGGCATTGTGCCAAGGGTGTAGTTCTCTAACCGCGCCCGAGCAATCAGCACTTCAGCCTTGGTCTGTTCGAGCGCGCTGTCCCAGACCTTCGCGAGACGGGTGTTGTAGAACACCTGCATTAGGCTCGTATCACCTTGAGCCTGGGCTTTTTTGGCGTCCTCAAACTCGATGGCAAGTGAAGCCCAGTCCATCCAGCCGGTTGGCGAATAAAGTGCGTTGAGATGAAAGCCAACGGTCTTACCGTCACCAGCCGCATGGGCGCGCCACTCGCCTCGGGCAAGCATGTCGCTCTTGTGGTGTTCCTCGATCAGCACGTCGCATTCAGGGGCCGCGCACTCGTAATGAACAGTGCTGAAGTCCTTGCTGTAATGCAGCCGCTCCCACTCCAGCACCTGCATGTGACCGCAGGTAGGACATGGCACGTAGTAATAGCGCTGGTCGCTGGACTCGAACAGGTCAGCGATCCGCGAGGCGCCTTTGATCGTCGGCGAGCTGGAGAAGTAGATCTTGGCGTTGCGACCGAAGTTGGTCGCCCGCGTCTCTGCCAGCTTGATGGGATCACCCTCTTGCCCGACGTCGTTCTCCCAGCGGTCGACTTCGTCGCCGTAGATATAACGCGCCGACAGCTCCGAAAGGTTGGCCGCAGAACCGGCGGTGGTGACGTATAGCGAGCCACCCTCGAATTCCTTGGTGTCCATCGTGTTGCGTGCGTCCCGCGAGCGGGTGGCCGCGACCCGCTCGCGCAGAACAGGAGTGGCTTTGATGGTCTTGCTTATCCGCCCCGACACGCGCTTGGACAGGCCGAGGCTAGGTAACAGCGCCAGAATATTCGATGGCGCCATGTGGATCAGGCCGCCCATCCAGTTCAGGGCGATCTGGGTTTTCATCAACTGCGAGGCCACCATGGTGATCACGCGTCTGCAAGGGTGAGCCGGCGACAGACAGCGCATTGGCTCGCGGGCATAAGGAGTCCGTGAGGTGCGGTACTGGCCGGGCTCAGGGGCACCGGTGTCACGCGGGATTCGCATGTACTCGTCGGCCCATTCATCAATCCAAAGGTCTGGATCCGGGCGCAGTCCACGGAAATAGTTCTCACGGTACACCTTTGCACCGTCAGAAAATTCCGTGTGCATGGGTTCAGTCCGGTGTCAGGGCATGTTCAAGGTCTGCTGAAGAGAGCCGCTCGGCTTCCTCCAGCGTTCGACGGAAGGTGGCGGTCAGGTGTTTTTCGATCAGCCAAGGATCGGTCATGGTTGCCAGGTCATGGGACAGCTGAGGTAGCGGCCCGAACAATTGATCGCGCAGCAGTCGGCCCGCGTCGTAGGCTCCAGTTTCGACGGCTTTCTTGGATACCAAAGAACCCTGAGCCTTCAGACGCTCGATCTCGGCAAGCATGGCCATGTTGTGTTCGCGCAGAGCGCGGGCCTTTTGGAAGTCAGGAAGCTTGCCGTCGCCGGTAAGCACCTGCGGCGGCGCAGCCGTGGAAGTCGGCTCGCCCTGGGTCGACAGTTGGTTGTAAACGTCACGCTGAATCCGGTCCTGCTGGTGTCGCTCGGCGACGGCGACCTTGCTCGGGTCTGCGGTGTCGCGAATCAGCGCTTCGGTGGCATGCACATCAACCTGTTTACCGTTGGGCGATAGCACCAGACGGTTGTTGTCTTTCAGCCAAGTGATGTAACTCGGCGACCTGCCGAGCCGGGCCGCGAAGGCGCTCTTCGACAGGTAGGTTGGTTCTGTCATGAGCCCTCCTTTTTCAACGTATTTCAATGAATCCTTTCAAGATTTCAATGACTGAAATTTCAGTAAGCTGGCAACCCTGCCGCTAACAGTTTCCCGCGGGTTTCCGACCCCGTACCCACGGAATAACCCCAGGGTCCCCGGCGGTTTCAGGCTGGCCCGCCGCCATTCGGCGGGACATCGCACACGCCAAGCCGCTTGGCGGCCCATCGTTCGTACAACCCAATGGCCACGTCCGCGCCGGCCATTGCCGTTAGGCAACCCAAGGCGCCCGCCGTCCAGAGCGACATGCCCGCCGCGATCATCAGCATCATCGCCGTCACCCCGCAGACAATGCAGGCACCCGACCGAAGCGCGAGCCTGCGCAACAACGCCCAGCCCCGCGCCCCATCCTTGTCGGCCCGCCACATCTCTCCCGATACGCCACCGACCAGAGCCAGGACGATCACTAACCAGATCGGCATTTCTGCCAGTGCTTGTTGCTCGCTTGTCATCGCCTACCCCATGAACGCAAAAACCCGGCGCAATGGCCGGGTTTGGTGGTTGGTGCCTGCCGCTCTCTGCGGTCGCACCTATCGAAGATGACTACTTTTTACAGGTCGATTCCGGTGGCAGCAACCCTGTATTAATGCCACCCGGTGAATAAGTGGGTAACGCAGGGTGAACGCCTAGCGAATGTCGGCGAATACACCTCCCGGCAATCTGTTGTTGCTGTGGTGTCCCATACGTCCCACTTTTCAAAATCGAAGTGGGACGCCTGAGAGCGCCTAAATTCGGGGCTTCGCCCCACTGTCCTACTTATCTTTCTTCTTTCTCGTGTAAAGGAAGAATTTTAAGAACACGCGTTCGCGCGTAAGCGCGTAGTGCTCGCCCGCTACGCTCACACGGGCGGGAGGCACGACTAGGCGGGACGGTGGGACAGCCCAATAAAGACAACGCCCGCACCTGTCCCACTACATCAAAACGCAGCGAGACAAGACGGGCCAGTGGGACAACCAAAACCGGAACGATGCCTGGGGTCACGCAGCCAGCCCCATCATCACGCCGAAGATCTGCAGATGCGCATCATGCAAGCGCTGGTAGTATGTGTCGCGCCCACAACCGCAGTGCGCATACCGCAGGCGCATATCCACATCGAGCGTGCAGTAATGCTCACGCACCACCGTCACCAGCTCTGGCGCGAGGTGCTTGGTCACGATCAGCTCAATGTCCAACGAACTCTCCAGCGGCGCCCGGAAAGCACGCCGCCCCCTGATCAGTTGCCCATTGCTCTCCATCATCATGGCAACCATATTTCCCCCAGCCAGCCCCCCTTTTGAATGTTCCGAATGAAGCTCCTGCGCCCACAACCGAAGTAGCGAATCGATCTCCTTAATCAAAGCAAGGCTCCTCGAACTCCACTCGCTGCAACGCCGAGGCACCGCCCCACCCTGTCGGCTTCTTGTAAGCCCAGGGCCGCTGGCCGCTCTTAGCCAACGCCGGCAACCGAACGCGCCGCCAGCCCAGCCGATGCATAATCGCGCCGACACGCATCTGCTCCGGTTTGCCCCAATGCCCGAAGTCCAACTTCAACGCACTGGTGAGCACGTCACTACCGGTGGTGGTCTCGCCGATCTGCGACTCTTCCAGCCAGGTCAGAATCGGCCCTTCCCACTCATCCACTACGAAGCGTTCGTCCTGCTCCTCGCCGAACATAGCCGCCTCATCCAGCGTCACCCACCAAAGATCGCCCGCGTCGTAACAGAACACCGCCTCGGCCCACAGCTGATTGCGCATCGAGCGCAACAACTCCAGATCCACCTTGGTACACGCGACCGGCCAGTAACGCCGGTTGCCGGTGGCGTCCTTCAGGTACTCATCCTGGTTGGTTGTACCCACGAAAACACACTGGCGTGGCACGTCCATCGTTCTGCGGCCGTAGCTCTCGCGGTAAGTGTCAGTGGACGCCGAAAAGAACTGCTTGGCCTTCGTACTCTCGGCCTTGTTGAAGCTATCCAACTCGCCCAGCTCGACGATCCACTTGCCTCGGATCGCCTGAAAGCCGTCTTTGTCACCCAGCGCAAACGGGGTGTCCATAAACCACTCGCCGCCGAGGATGCTCATCGCCGTCGACTTACCGGCGCCCTGTGCACCTTCCAGAATCATCACCGAGTCAGCCTTGCAACCCGGCTTCATCACTCGCGCCACGGCCGACAACATCCAACGCTTACCGACTTTTGAGGAGTAATCCGTGGCCTTAACGCCCATGATCTCCGTTAGCCAGCTTTCAAGGCGCGGCACCCGATCCCACTCAAGCTTGCGCAGGTACTGCCGCACTGGATGAAACGCATGGTCATGCGCGACCACACTCACCGCCTCGATCACATGCGAGGCCTTGACCCGCAAGTTGTACTGCTGCGCGAGCCACTTCATCACCCGCACATCATCAATGTCCGCCCAATCGCCCGTGCCGCCGCCATAAGGCGCCGCACGCAGCTTGACGATCTTCGAACTGAACGCGCTGTAGCTGATCACACCGGCCCAACGCTCATCGTTGGCCAGGATCAATTCGACGTTCTGCATGTGCGCAATCAGTGCGCCGCTTTCGCTGCGTGCCAGCAGATCCTTCCAACCACCAGCGGCCGGGGGTTTGACCACCGCCAACACCTGACGGCGCACCGCTTCCAAACCTTCTGCGACATGCAGATCGTTGAAGTCGGTCCACTTGGCTTCCCGCTCGCCGGAAAAAATCGGCGCGACCACCTGGCCGCCGACAATCAGCGCCGCGTTGTTTGCTTTCTCTTCACCGGGGTTCCACGCATCGCCATTCGGCTTGGTGGTTTTCCAGTCATCGTCCCGGCAGATGATCAGCGGGCAACCGGCGAAACGCTCGCGCATGGCCTTGCAAACCACCAACAAGTTGCCCGCGTCAAACGCAACGGCCACGGTCAGAGACGTGGCCATATGCAGACTTGCGCCGGTTGCGTAACCCTCACACACCAGCACCGGCTCGCCCGGATCCGGGTGCGGCCCGATCAGATGGAAAGCGCCCTCCTTCGACATGCCGTAAGGCCAATAGGACTTGTCCCGGCCGGTATCCTCTTGCTTGGCTGGGAACACCACCTGCAGGCCAACAATCTCGTCCCGGACATTGCTCATTGGCACCAAGAAAGCGCCGGTGCGCGGCGCATACCGAACGCCGAAGCCGACAATCTGCTTGCGATCCAGATAGTCGCTACGCCCCTTCTCCGGCATGCGCTTGAACATACCCGCCGCCCGCTTGGCCGCACGACGTGCCGCGTTGGCTGAAATCTCAGCCGCCCGCCGTTTGGCCTCTTCCTGCCGAGCGCGCATAACCTCGCGCTCTTCAGGCGACATCCGCCCAGCCTTGACCTTGATCTTCTGAGTCTCACCCGAACGCCAGTCACCGAACGCACCGAAGATCAGCGTCTCGTTTTTCTCAGTGCGCTGCTCGTGAACGACATACCAACCGTTCTTTTCCTTGCCCTTGTCTTGCATCGTTTTGCAGCGGGTCAGCTTGCCGAAAACCAATGGCTGCGCAGGCTCCAGACCGTAATCCGCGAATTGCCCTAATACCTCATCGAGCATGGCGCGCCCCCTTCAACTCTGCGAGGGATAGGCAATCCACGCACTGCGTACAACCGGGCTGCACCAAACGGCGAGCCTCAGGAATTGGGCCATCACAGGCCTCACAGAACAGAAACGAATGCGCCGCCAAGGCGGGCTTGACGGCGAGGAGACGCGCAGCCATCGCCTGATCAATGCGCTCCTGCACCAGGTCATTAGCGAAGTCGACGATATCAACCACGATCAGTACCCCGCGTCGTCTGATTGACGTAGGTGGCGCGGTTGAACAACCCCAACAGCCCTTGAATCCCACGGAACACCTGCAGGCGAATCGCGGCCAGTTCCTCATCGGAAACCACCCCGTCACCAATGCTCTTGGCCCAGGTATCCGCCAGATCCGCGACCTGTCGAAAGTACTCGGCAATACCGGTGGTCAACGTCTCGGGCATGTCGTTGGTATATGCCTCAGCCAGCTCCTGCCAAGTCGTGTCACCGACCAAGGCATGCACCGCATCCAGAATGCGTCGATCCTTGGTCAGCTCCAGAATCTCGCCGAATTCTTGAATGTTCACCGTGTGGCTAGGGTGGGTTGGAGACAGCTTGTGCTGCAGCGTGGTCGCATTTCGGCCGGTGGTGGCGGCGATGGCGGCGGCGCCGCCGGGGTAGTCCCGAGCGGCGTGGTAAAGCGCGAGATCGAGCGGCAAAACTTCCCGCTGCGCCCGCTCAACAGAACTCAGAGCGATACGGCTCATGGCATTAATCCTTGTAAGTTGCCAGTGCCGCGCGACATGCAGTGGTGATACATTTGCCGCGTGGCTTGAAAGGGCCCAAACGCCGGCTAGATCTTCGGGATCGATACCGGCACCGTGCCGGGGCGAGCAATCCGTTGCTCACCCCTGGCGCAACAGCTGCCAAATCTGTGGTGGAAGAGGCAGCAACACCAAGGCTTCCGAGCCTTGGAAAAGCGCGATAAAGAGAGGTGGTTGCATGTGGTGTGCCCGCCTATCTTTATCGCGACCCGACAGCGCAGTGGTGGTGCGTGTCGGGAGGAACTGGGCGACCTTTGGGTCGCCTTTTTTCTTACTACGCTACTAGGCTAGCTGGGGCGACCTCCGTTATACCGAAGTGCTGCAAAACCTCCGCCAGGGATACCTGTCCTTCGCTCTCCCGAGTCAACGCTTTAATCAAATTAACGCTTGGATCTTTGCTCGCGTACTTTACGTGAACGCGCAGGTAGCTCAGTGCAATGCCACACCGCCCCGCATAGGCTTCCAGCTCAAGGTTGTCCAAACGATCTAGGTAGTCTCGTAGCTTCATATTTTGTCCTCATGAACCCAAATATTAACCTTCAAGGTTATTTTTATCAACACCCCAAAACACATTCACCTGTCAGGTTAATTCAGCGAAAATCTGTGCATGAAAATTTCTGATACTCGACTTCAAAATTTCCGTCGAATCCTGGCTGAGCGGAAGCTTCGCCTGACTGATATCGCCGAACGCCTAGGAAAAGCACCTGCACAAGTGAGCGCGTTTGGTGGAAAGAATCCGTCAAAAGGCATAGGCGATCAAATTGCACGAGAGATCGAGAAGGCTTTGCACCTTCACGAAGGCTATCTAGATTTGCCGTTTGGAGTAGGTGAGTTCAGCAATGCTACGATTTTGAGTCATACCGGCCGAAAGTTGCCTGTCATTGGATCAATTGCAGCAGGGGCTTGGTGTGAAGCACACGGAAGCTTTGATTCCCGGGATGCTGAAGAATGGATCGACGCACCTGGGCCAGTAGGCCCTCGTGCTTTCATTCTTCGCGTGGAGGGAATCAGTATGGAGCCAAAATTTATGGAAGGAGACAAAATTGTCATTGACCCATCACTTGAAGCTCTTCCGGGACATTTCGTGGCCGCAAAAAGAACCAGAGATCAAGCAACAACTCTAAAGCAATTAAAACAAGAAGGTGGCGAGCAGTATCTCTATGCACTAAATCCTGACTGGCCAGAACGAATAATAAAAATGACTGAGGAGTGGAGCATTTGCGGTAGAGCACGCTGGAAAATCTCAGAACTTTGAAAGAGTTCAAAAATTCCTCCAGCGCTGAACGACTTCAGACAGATATCTCACGGGGCAAAAGCGCAATTTCACCGATAAAGAGATATGTATGGATCACAGCTAGTTTTGCTTCCTGAACTGAAACATCTACATGGACTCCTTTGCAAGTCTTCTCATATATCGCATCCAACCTTGCTGCAAGAAATTCGAGCTCGGAACTGAGGATAGCCTCATTACTACCACTTTTCTCTCGTTCTGACATGTAAGCTAAAAGTCTATTTTTATACTGCTCTTCGCCGACCTTCCTCGGCTTACCTTTCGGGTCTATCCAATCAGAAGTAGACGCCGGAAAAAGCGAGTCGGCGATTGTCATCAGCAACCGTCGGCAGGACGTTAACGCTGCTGTTCTCGACTCGACAGATCCTTCTGCCATCCGCTCGTTGATCGCAACTATCTTCTCAGCTGCCTTTGGGCAATGCGCACGAACAAAGCTATCGATTTCACTTCTTGCCCCTTCAAAAATATCTTGCGCAGCATCTCCCAACTCAAGTGCAAGATACATATCTGTTGCATAGTTATGAACGCCAGAAATCAAGGAAACCAAAGTCGACTTGTGATTCGAATAATTTTCTTTGTGCGCCTTTTGTATTTTGAATTGACTGCTCAGGAGCTGTTCTGTGGCATTCTTCTCTAAAAAATCTTTGACTGCCCCAATCGCGACCGGTGAGAAGGTCGAGAGACTTAGATGCGCACCTGCAACCATTGCCTCAATTTCAGACAAACTTTGCGTGGTATATTCACCTCTGGCTACATCATACCGCCCCGAGGCAATCGCATACTTAGTACAACTGCCTAATTTTGAGAAATTAAACGCATCTGGGTAACCTTTAGTTTCGTAATCCAACCAAAGCTGTGCATCCTCATCCCGCATCAGCCTGGCCAAACGTTTTGCCCTCATCAGTACCTTATCAATCGTTGACGATGAGTTTTCAAGATCATCCAATAGTGAAGCCGCAACCGATCGCGCCTCACTAATCCTTGTGTTCTGCTCAGCCATTCTTCCCTCTCAAAATCACGCTAAATCGTGTGCGATCATAATGACATCGTAACCCTCCTTGGTGAAGGAATCGCTTTCATGAGAAAAATACACCTATGTAGTTATCAGAAACTTGATATGTTAACCTTTTAGGTTATTTTTGCTGAACTCTTTCACCACAGAGCGAAGCAATACCATGCACACCACAGCAACCCTGCACGTCCACCCAACGGCTGCCAACCCTGTCCAAATCTTTGAGATTCGCCGCTTAGCCCGTGAATACGGCTGCGCGTTTGTCACCACCAAACCGAAGCTGGAAGCACGCACTAGTCGCGGCCCATTCGATCCGAACAGCGGAGGGCACGCGGCATGATCAAGTACAAAATCGACAACCGCACCCTGCATCTGCTCAATGCTCAGGTCAACCTGACCGAGACTTTCAACCACGTACTACGGACCGCGCCTAGGCGCGAGTGCCTGGCGTTTCGCCTCAAGGTTGAGCGTGGCATCTCGGAAAGCACCTTCGTCGTGGAGCTGGGCAGCGAACGTCACACGCTAACCCTGCAGAACGAAAAAAAGATGCATCTCAAGCTCGCCGACTTCATCGAAGAGATCGCCAATGGCCCGTTTGATGCGAGCAACACCAGCGACCTGCTGCACCGTCCCCACGCTAGCCGCGAATATGGCCGCTTTGAAGTCTCGGACAAGCAGCGAGTGTTTGAGCTGGTGCGCACCGGCGGTGTGCTGAACCTCGACATGGGTTTCGATTACCCGCTAATCGTCGCGCTTCATCGCACTCAAACTCGTTCAGGCGTAACCACCATCCTGAGCATCGGCAACAAAACCCCTCACACACGTTGCTTCACCGTGTACGGCAGCGATGTCGAGATCTACGGCAAAGTCAGCGAGTCCATCAACCATCTTGCTGCAGCGGCAACACCAGCTGCGCACGCGGCATGAGGGGCACACCATGGAACGCACCCTCGCCCAAGCCGCAACCCACCTCGGCCTGACTCGGCCGAAGCTCATCGCACGCATGCGTGAAAAAGGTCTGCTCAACGAGCGGAACCTACCGGCCTATCCCAACCGTGATCGCGACTACCTGCGAATCAAGGACGGCCAGTGGTTCCACGACCAGCTCGGCATGCAGTACAGCCAATCGACCCGGATCAAACAACCCGGTATCCGTTGGCTGGCTGAACAGTTGGGAATCGACCTACCCGCCATTCCGGCAGACAGCCGTGACGTGGCCTAGGGAATACGCCCGCCAGATCATCGCCATGCGGACACGAGAGGAGCGCAACGCCGCGCTCCTCGAAGTGCCCGAACATCTGCGCGAGCTGACCAAACGGCACTGCCTGAACGCCTGGAACCACCCGGCCAGAAAACAACGCAAGGAGGCCCAACAAAGCCATGAGTAACACAGCACAAAACCCGCTCCGCCTGCACCCGGCACCGGAATCAGCCACCGTCGAATTGCTTTACCGCATCTTCGGCGACGTCCTGATCCCGCTCGACAAAGTGCGAGAGCAGTACTTCCGCAACCTCAACGAGCAATCGTTCGTGGCCGAGATCAGCAGCGGCCGCATCCAGCTCCCAATCACCACGCTGGACACCAGCCGCAAGGCGCCGAAGTACGCCCACATCCGGCACGTCGCCTCATTGATCGATATCCGCGCCTACAAGGCCGACGAAGACATGCAGCGACAGCAGGACGAGACCGAGTAACACCCATAACTGAATGGCTGCCACCACCAGCCGAAGAGTTCACCAGGAGCACACCACATGACTGCGGTTCAAATCTACGCGCTGATAACGATCGTCCTCATGGTCGCCGGCGTTTACTGGCTCGCCTACCGCCACGGCTTCAACAGCGGCCGCGCCGAGGGACATTCAGAGGGCTACAGCGAGGGCTACGACGTCGGCGGCTGTGTTGGGTATCGAGACGGCCAAGCGATCCAGAGCGCTGATAGCGCGGAAGAAATCCGCAACTTGCAGCACACGCTTGATCAGGCGCATGACCAACGCAAGAAACTGTACACCCACTACGAACGCGCCTTGGCTGCCTCAAAACTTGGCGAACAGGAACGACTGACCCTACTGGAAATCGCCGAGAAACTCCCGATCGCATCTGAAACGTTCAGCGCCTTTCGCACCGGCAAAAAGCTGGAACGCGATACCAGCGCCCTCCGTGACCAGGCGCTAGCCATGGCTGCCCTGCTGGAACCGGCCGAGCAGGAGAACGCCGCATGAGCGAAATCCGCCCCCAATCCAGCATTCACTGCAACCCGGCCAACGCCCCATCAGCGATTTATGCACCAACGCGCACTCAGATTTCGGAGGAAAGCGGCATGCAAATGGACCAGCACGACACCCAAACCACGACCGCTTTGCTCCGCAAGGAAACTAGCGTCGACACAATAGAAACAAACAGTCTCTGCTGCGCAGCAGCAGGCATTATTGCTCCTTCCAGCAGCACGACCGAGGCGCTTGTACCCCACGAAACGCTGCGCGAGGCAGCGACCCCCAATGCCACGCTAAACGCTCAGAATCGCCCGCCCGCGCAGCTTGCAGAGGGGTATAAGCACCCCGCTTGCATGTCCGAACACTCCGCGAAAATTGCAGCCAACAAGGTGCAGATCGATGAGCGTGCCGAGTTTGAGAAAGAGTTCGCAGTGCCCGAGGGACTGCAATACTGCACACAGCGAGGCACGTACATCACCGCACCAGGCGCGAAGACATCCGACTCATTCGCCCGTGAGCATTACGCGTACCGGGCCGGCTTCGCCGCGTGGAGTCGCAGAGCGTGGAAGCATGCCGCGCTAGTTGCTCAGCAAGAAGGGGCGTGCCCATGCAGCCTCTAACATTCGTCCTGCGTGGGATGCTGCAGGAGACACCATCATGAGCCTCCCTCGCTGGGTAATGATCAACCGAGCCTCCGAACTCACCGGATATAGCGAAGACGCAATTCGCCACAAGGTTAAGAACGGTACGTGGGCTCAAGGCAGGGTCTGGCGCAAGACGCCAGACGGCCGAATCGCAATCAACATGACGGAGTATGACAAGTGGGCCGAGAGCGCACCGCAGCAAGCGGCCTAGAAGCAGAGCTGGCTAAACACAAAGGGATTGAAATACACGGCGGAAGTATTCGCGTCGTGTTCATGTGGCGGCGAATTCGCTGCCGCGAGACCCTTGGCCTGCCTGTAACTAAAGCTAACATCAAGCATGCCGCCCTACTCAGGGCGGCAATTCTTCACGAGATCAAGACGGGGAATTTTGAATACGGTCGTCACTTCCCAAACTCAAAAAATGCGACCAACTACACGGCCGTAAAAGACGAGCGGATCGGGGCCTTGATGGAACGTTACAAACCGCTGAAGGCCGTCGACATAACTCCGATGACTGAGGAAAAATACAGCTACGCATTGGATATCTGTGCCGGTCTGCTCGGCTCGGAACGCCTTGCGGGCATCCTGTTACCCGAAGATATTCAGCGACTGAGGACTCAACTGATCGCCACCAGGGCGCCGTCGACGGCGAACCATTACCTGGCTACTTTCGCTGGCTTCTTAGCGTGGTGTGAAGACAACAGATATTGCCGTGAGGGGTTAGCGGCGGCTTGCGTACGTTTCGCGATGACCGGACGAGAGCCCGATCCGCTGACGAAGGCAGAGTTCGATCAGTTGATAAATAAGGGCTGTTTACACGTTCAGGATTCGGCTGCGATCACACTCGCCGTTTACACAGGACTTCGGCCCGGGGAGTTATGCGGGCTGGCGGTGGAGGATATTGACCTCGAAACAGGGCAGCTACACATAACCCGAGCCATCACTGCGGACGGCACATTCAAAGTCCCCAAGACTGGCAAGCCTCGCACCGTGTTTTTGATGCCACCAGCACTCGATGCGTGCAAAACACTCACCGGTCTCGTTGCCAACCATGAACCTAGGACGATCGAGATCTATATGAATCGGCATGAGAGAAGGCAAGAGACGGTAACGCCATTGCTGTCTCCGACCACGCAGGCACGCAAGAAGGTTATCAACCACTGGTATGTACCGACATCTTGGAACACGAAGTGGGCAGCAATACAAAAGCGCTCAGGTATTCGTGCACGCCGGCCATATCAAAGTCGCCACACCTACGCCTGCTGGTGCCTGACTGCTAGGGGCAATCTTGCTTTCATCGCAAAACAAATGGGGCATATAGATTTCACGATGTTGGTAAAAGTATATGCAAAATGGATGGATGACGAGTCGCCAGTTGAACTCGCTAAAATTTGGAATGCTCTGAAATCTATTCCCCACCATCATCAAGTAGAGAGTTCTGAAGTTTAATATTTTCAATCACCTGACTCCGTAGCAATGCCAACTCTTCCTCTTTATTGCCAATCAACGTATCGAGCACTATCAATCTGTGGCGAGCGTTGATTAGCGTCTTATCCTCCGAACCTACCCCGCTCGACATTAGATTATGGCTAAATTTTGTTAAGCTCTCATGCTCTGTTCGCAAGCTATCTAGTTCAGTGCGCAACACTGTTGCGCGCTGCCGAACAAATATTCTCTGCTCTCTTATTAAATCAAGCTGCGCATCAGTTGTTTCATCATTCACCCATTGATTCGCACGCGTTGGAGTATGGTGACGCCACCAATTCCCAATTGAACCTGCAACAATTGGACGCATAAACTCCGCCAAAGGCATGTTTGCATTCACAGCCTTATCTAATAGAACCTGATCAAACTCACTTGCCAAGTCCGCATCTGCCTTGTTAATGGCCCTAACCTCTTCCACTACTACATCGGAGGTGTCTTGCGCAAGATAATCGTTAGCTTTGAGCAAGAATGCATCAGTTGCATAAAGGTAAAAATCCTTATTGACTTCAAGCATAAATTCTTTACTTAGCGCAGGAAGAGCACCGACCAATGTTTTGTCCGACTTCAGCCACCAGTCGTCCTTTTTTTCGCCAGTGACTAATATAACCGATTTATCAGCCTCGACTGCCTTGTCTATAATTTGCTTCCAAAGAATTAAATCACCAAATTTTTTAAGTTTGAGTTTATCAGTGGTGGCCTCGGGCATTTTTCCGCCATCCTGAAAACCCGGTGGAATATTTTCCAAATAACGCACCTCGCCCTCAACGGCTACATCTTGCAATTGCTCAATACTGTAAGGACGCCCCACCTTACCATTTAAAAGAGTACCGATGCGAGCCTTTATCACATCCTCCTCAATAAAGGACAAATATTTTCGCTTATTATCCTGCAACTCTTTGAGCATCAAATCATAAGATTCAATAAATTTATTAAAAACCCACTCCGAAACAAACGGATGTCTAGATCCAGAATTAAACTTTTCTTTCGCTGCCTTCAGCCCATTAATTGACTTAGCGTAAGCATCCGTTTGATCCTCAATCACCTTTAATCGATTATCAAAATACTCTTGCGCAACCTGGTATGGAATCCACAGCCGATCACCTAATGACTCCATCACTTTGAATAATGCATCTCTTGATGAATCAGAAAACCTATACAAATCCAGTAGCACATTTGTATCTAATACAAATAAGCAAGTCTCCCAGAGCTTTTGCTGCCGACTTGGTTCTTCCACAAAAAATTCTGGGAAAGCGTCTTTCATGATTGCGCCTACGGATCAGATGGTCTGCAAACTTGATAGCACACAGCTATGACTTCCGCTACCTAATGCATGATCGGGAAGTGAGTAGGTACATCGTGTGTTAACCTCGCCTCACATTTCTAACCGCGCGGGGCACAAGGCCTTCATCTCCATTTGAGTCATGAAAAGCCCCAATTTTGCCCCTCGCTTTTGAATAGACAGCGCTAACCACCTGATGAATAAAGCAATTTCTGATTTATCCTCCCACACTCCGATGATGCAGCAATACTGGCGCCTGAAGAATCAGCACCCGGACCAGCTGATGTTCTATCGCATGGGCGATTTCTACGAGATCTTCTACGAAGATGCGAAGAAAGCCGCCAAGTTGCTGGACATCACCCTGACCGCGCGCGGGCAGTCGGCGGGTCAGGCGATTCCGATGTGTGGGATTCCTTACCACGCGGCGGAAGGTTACCTGGCGAAACTGGTCAAGCTCGGCGAGTCGGTGGTGATCTGTGAACAGGTCGGCGACCCTGCCACCAGCAAGGGCCCGGTGGAGCGTCAAGTCGTACGGATCATCACGCCGGGGACAGTCAGCGACGAGGCACTGCTGGATGAACGCCGCGATAACCTGATTGCAGCGGTATTGGGCGACGAGCGTCTGTTCGGTCTGGCGGTGCTGGACATCACCAGCGGCAACTTCACCGTGCTCGAGATCAAAGGCTGGGAAAACCTGCTGGCAGAACTGGAGCGGGTCAACCCGGTGGAACTGCTGATTCCGGATGACTGGCCGAAAGACCTGCCGGCGGAAAAACGCCGTGGCGTACGTCGTCGTGCGCCCTGGGACTTCGAGCGTGACTCTGCGTTGAAAAGTCTCTGCCAGCAGTTTTCCACCCAAGACCTGAAAGGCTTCGGCTGCGAAAACCTGACCCTGGCCATCGGCGCTGCCGGCTGCCTGCTGGCCTACGCCAAGGAAACCCAGCGCACCGCCCTGCCCCACTTGCGCAGCCTGCGTCACGAACGCCTCGATGACACCGTGGTGCTCGACGGCGCCAGCCGGCGCAATCTGGAACTCGACACCAATCTGGCCGGTGGCCGCGACAACACTCTGCAATCGGTGGTCGATCGCTGCCAGACCGCCATGGGCAGTCGCTTGCTGACTCGCTGGCTGAATCGGCCGCTGCGCGATCTGACGGTACTGCTCGCCCGCCAGACGTCGATCCGTTGCCTGCTCGACGGTTACCGCTTCGAAAAGCTGCAACCGCAGCTCAAGGAAATCGGCGACATCGAGCGAATCCTGGCGCGGATCGGCCTGCGCAATGCGCGGCCGCGTGACCTTGCGCGTCTGCGCGATGCACTCGGCGCGCTGCCCGAACTGCAAGTGGCGATGACTGATCTGGAAGCGCCGCATTTGCAACATCTGGCGGCCACCACCAGCACTTACCCGGAACTGGCGGCGCTGCTGGCCAAAGCCATTATCGACAATCCGCCTGCGGTGATCCGTGACGGCGGTGTGCTGAAAACCGGTTACGACAGTGAGCTCGACGAACTGCAATCGCTGAGCGAAAACGCCGGTCAGTTCCTCATCGATCTGGAAGCCCGGGAGAAGGCTCGCACCGGTCTGGCCAATCTGAAAGTCGGCTACAACCGTATCCACGGCTACTTCATCGAGCTGCCGAGCAAGCAGGCTGAATCGGCGCCCGCTGACTACATCCGCCGGCAGACGCTCAAAGGTGCCGAGCGTTTCATCACGCCCGAGCTGAAAGAATTCGAAGACAAGGCGCTGTCGGCCAAGAGTCGCGCGCTGGCTCGGGAAAAGATGCTTTATGAAGCGCTGCTCGAAGACTTGATCAGCCAGTTGCCGCCGTTGCAGGACACCGCCGGCGCATTGGCCGAGCTGGATGTGCTGAGCAACCTTGCCGAACGTGCGTTGAACCTCGACCTGAATTGCCCGCGGTTCGTCAGCGAGCCGTGCATGCGCATCACCCAGGGTCGTCACCCGGTAGTCGAGCAAGTGCTGACCACACCGTTCGTGGCCAACGACCTGAGCCTGGACGACAACACGCGCATGCTGGTCATCACTGGCCCGAACATGGGTGGTAAATCCACTTACATGCGGCAAACCGCTTTGATCGTGCTGCTGGCACATATCGGCAGTTTCGTGCCGGCCGCCAGTTGCGAGTTGTCGCTGGTGGACCGGATTTTCACCCGCATCGGTTCCAGCGATGACCTCGCCGGTGGTCGCTCGACCTTCATGGTCGAGATGAGCGAAACCGCCAACATCCTGCACAACGCTACCGAGCGCAGCTTGGTGCTGATGGACGAAGTCGGGCGCGGCACCAGCACCTTCGACGGTCTCTCACTGGCGTGGGCGGCGGCCGAGCGTCTGGCCCATCTGCGCGCCTATACGCTGTTCGCCACGCACTATTTTGAACTGACCGTGCTGCCGGAAGCCGAACCCCTTGTAGCTAACGTGCACCTCAACGCCACCGAGCACAACGAACGCATCGTGTTCCTTCACCATGTTCTGCCTGGGCCAGCCAGCCAGAGCTATGGCTTGGCGGTGGCGCAACTGGCCGGCGTGCCGAGCGAAGTGATCCTGCGAGCACGGGAGCATTTGAGCCGTCTTGAAGACACCGCCCTGCCCCACGAAGCGCCGAAACCGGCAGCCAAGGGCAAGCCGTCGACGCCACAGCAAAGCGACATGTTCGCCTCGCTGCCGCATCCGGTGCTCGATGAATTGGCCAAAGTCGATCTGGACGACATGACGCCACGCCGTGCGCTGGAAATGCTCTATGCACTGAAGAACCGGA
>NZ_RAZO01000407.1:0-1543 GCF_004307535.1 Pseudomonas sp. Sample_9 | reverse complement strand
ATCTTCGCCGAAATCTCTTCCACCGAGAAATGCGTGGAATTGATGTGCGGAATGTTTTCGCGGCGGAACAGGTTTTCCACTTCGCGCACTTCGAATTCGCACTGGGCATAACTCGAATAACGGCTGTTGGGCTTGCGCTCATTGCGGATCGCAGTGAGGCGGTCGGGGTCGATGGTCAGGCCGAACAGCTTGTGCTGATGGGCGCGCAGAGCCGTCGGCAGGGTCAGGCGTTCCATGTCGTCTTCGGTCAGCGGATAGTTGGCTGCGCGGATACCGAACTGCATGGCCATGTACAGACACGTCGGCGTTTTGCCGCATCGCGACACGCCCACTAGTATCAGATCGGCTTTGTCGTAATAGTGGGTGCGCGCGCCGTCGTCGTTGTCGAGGGCGAAGTTCACCGCCTCGATGCGCTCCATGTAATTGGAGTTGTGCCCGATGGAGTGGGACTTGCCGACGGTGTAGGAAGAGTGCTCGGTGAGCTCCTGTTCGAGCGGCGCGAGGAAAGTCGAGAAAATGTCGATCATGAAACCATTGGACGTTGCGAGAATCTCACGAATGTCCTGATTGACGATGGTGTCGAAGATGATCGGGCGAAAGCCGTCGGTTTCAGCGGCTTTGTTGATTTGTTGTACCATGGCCCGCGCTTTTTCCACGCTGTCGATGTAGGGCCGCGTGAATTTGCTGAAGGTAATGTTTTCGAACTGCGCCAACAGGCTTTGACCCAGGGTTTCGGCGGTAATGCCGGTGCCATCGGAGATGAAGAAAGCAGATCGTTTCATTTGCACCTTGGGCCTTAAGCTAGTAACGAATCTTGGATATGATAGGCGCGATTTGCCGGCCGCCATTGGCCCGCATTCTCACTTATTTTCCAGGTCCAGGCCATACAACCGGCCAAGGCTCCCCCGGGCCGCCGGTTTCTGAGCTTTTCCAACACAGTTAGTGGAGAGATCACCTTGGTAGAGTACGTAGTTTCCCTCGATAAGCTCGGCAAACACGATGTTGAGCATGTGGGGGGCAAGAACGCATCCCTGGGCGAGATGATCAGTAACCTGGCAGGCGCCGGTGTTTCGGTCCCCGGCGGCTTCGCCACGACGGCTCAGGCCTATCGTGACTTCCTCGAACTGAGCGGCCTGAACGAGCAGATCCACAAGGCCCTCGACGCGCTCGACGTCGACGACGTCAATGCCCTGGCCAAGACCGGTGCGCAGATCCGCCAATGGATCATGGACGCCGAATTCCCTGAAAAGCTCAACACCGAGATCCGCACCGCGTTCGCCGCGCTGTCGGCCGGCAATCCTGACGTGGCCGTGGCCGTACGTTCTTCCGCCACCGCCGAAGACCTGCCGGACGCCTCCTTCGCCGGTCAGCAGGAAACCTTCCTGAACATCCGTGGTGTGGAAAACGTAATCCGCGCCGCCAAAGAGGTGTTCGCTTCGCTGTTCAACGACCGTGCGATTTCCTACCGCGTGCACCAGGGCTTCGACCACAAACTGGTCGCCCTGTCGGCTGGCGTGCAGCGCATGGTGCGTTCGGAAACCGG
>NZ_RAZO01000385.1:15448-19074 GCF_004307535.1 Pseudomonas sp. Sample_9 | reverse complement strand
AGGTCGGCAGCCTGATCGAAGCGCTGGCCGGGCAGGTCGATACCGGGGCGAAGGTCATCGAGCGACTGGCGCAGCAGAGTGAGCAAATCGAGGTGGTGTTGACGGTGATTCATGGCATCGCTGAACAGACCAACCTGCTGGCGTTGAACGCTGCGATCGAGGCGGCGCGGGCCGGTGAGACCGGGCGTGGTTTCGCCGTGGTCGCCGATGAAGTGCGTGCGCTGGCGAGCAAAACGCAGAGCTCGACGGGTGATATTCAAGCGCACATCGTCGCTCTGCAGCAGGGCGCACGTGAGGCGGTCGAGGCGATTGGTCAGGCCGGACGGCAGGCCAGCGAAGGTTTGCTGGTGTTGCGCGACAGTGCGCGGTTGCAGCAGTCGGTGCAGGCTTCGGTTGAGCAGGTGCATGCGGCGATCGGTCTGGCGACGCAAGCAGCAGCGCATCAGGCGCAGGGTGCACAGGCAGTGCGTGGGCGGGTCGAGACGATTCATGCACAGGCCGAGAAAGCGGCGCAGGCAGTGGTGGAGACCACGGCCAGTGGCAAGGTGCTGGATGGCCTGGCTGCGCAATTGAAGGCTAGCCTGGGACAATTCCGCGCTTAAGATCAAAAGATCGCAGCCTGCGGCAGCTCCTACAGGGAAACGCAAATTCCGATGTAGGAGCTGCCGAAGGCTGCGATCTTTTAGCGGCTCAGATACATCCGCGTCGTCAGCAGATAAACCGGCAACCCCGAGACCACAATCAACAACGCCGCATAAGGCGCCGCCGCCGCAAACTCGACATTCGCCGTATGCGCCCAGACTTCGGTCGCCAATGTATTGAGTCCGGTTGGGCTGAGCAGCAACGTTGCCGTCAATTCCTTCATCGCATCAAGAAATACCAGCGCAAACGCTGCGCCCAGTGCCGGGAAAATGATCGGTAAGGTCACCCGGCAAAACGCGGTGAACGACGATGCGCCTAATGTCCGCGCCGCTTCTTCCAGCTGCGGTGCAGCCTTGTTCAGCGCAGTGCGGATCGGCGCCTGCGCCAATGGCAGGAACAGCAGCGCATAGGCGATCAGCAGCAAGCCCGACGTCTGATACAGCACTGGCACGTAATGCAGGGCGAAATACACCAGCGTCAACGCAATCACCAGCCCCGGCAGCGCGTGCAACAGATAAGGCAGGCGTTCGGCCCAGATTGCCAATCGGCCTTTATAGCGCACCACCAGCAACCCGACCGGCACCGCCAGCACCAGGCACAGCGCCGCACCGCCCAATGACAATGCCAGCGATGACAACAGCGCCTCGGTGATCGCCGCTACCGGGAACGCCGCCGATGAGCCGACCGCCAGCCAGTAGGCCAACATGCCCAGCGGAACGCCGCTGCCGATAATCGCCAGCAACAGGCAATACAACTGACCAAGCGCCGCCCACGGTCCAAGCTTTACCTGTTCAGCCTGTCGCGCTGCGCCCTGTCCGGTGCGCACATGCCGGCCCTTGCCGCGCACGCGCAGCTCCAGCCACAACAGCAGCAGACACAGCGCCAGCAACACCGCCGAAAGCATCGCGGCGTTGGCATTGCTGAATTCCAGTTCGAATTGCTGGTAGATCGCCGTGGTGAAGGTTTGCAGGCCAATGATCGACAGCGCGCCGAATTCCACCAGCATGTGCAGGGCAATCAGCAGCGAACCGGCCAGCAGCGATGGCCACAGCAGCGGCAGGGTGACGCGGAAAAATACGCCCCAGCGATTCTGTCCCAACGTGCGGGCGGATTCTTCGAGGGAGGGATCGAGATTGCGCAGGGTCGCCGCTACTGGCAGGAAGATCAGCGGATACTTCGACAGGCTCATCACCAGAATCGCCCCGCCTAGGCCTTCGAATTGCGCGCTGAGCGAGACCCAGGTGAAGCTGCTGACAAACGCCGGCACCGCAAACGGCAGGCACAGGATCACGCCCCACAGGCGCCGCCCTGGCAGATTGCTGCGCTCCAGCAGCCACGCTAGCGACAGACCTATCACGGCGCAGGTAACCGTCACGCCGACCATCAATGCCAAGGTGTTGCGCAGCAGGCCAAACACATACGGGCGCCACAACAAGTGCAGCGCCTCGGCCCATCCGGCCTGCCAGGCTTTCAGTCCGACATAGGCCAGTGGCAGCAGGCTCATGACCACCAGTAGCAATACCGGCAGCACCAGCCAGATCGACGGCCGTTTGCGTCGTGGCACGTAACCCCCGCGCGCGGCGGGGGCCGATAACGATGCTGCCATCAGTTCAGGCCAACTTCGCGTTCCAGTTCCAGCGCTTCTTCAGCGTTGCCCAGATCCGCCGGGGTGACGTTCGGCGCTTCCAGTTCGCTGAACGGCTTGAGGCCGCGATCCGATTCCATGCCTTTGTGCAGCGGGTATTCAGCGGTGGTCTGAGTGATCACGCGCTGACCTTCTTCGCTGGCCATGAAGGCGAGGAATTGCTGGGCTTCTTTTGGATGTTTGCTGGATTTCAGCACGGCAGCACTGGACACGGTGATCAGGCCGCCAGCGTCGCCGCCGGTGAAGTAATGCAGTTTGGAATCGAGCTTGCCTTTCTCGCGTTGCAGGGCGAACCAGTAGTAGTTGTTCACCAGCACGGTAGCGACTTCGCCGTTTTCCACAGCTTTGAGCGCGACCATGTTGTTGCTGTAGGTCTTGCCGAACGCGCGCAGACCGGTCAGCCATTCCTCCGCAGCGTCGCGACCGTGCAGTTTGATGATTGCTACGGCCTGCTCCTGGAAGGCGCCACTGGTCGGCACGAAGCCGACCTTGCCCTGCCACTGCGGCTCTGAGAATTCCATCACCGATTTCGGCAGGTCTTTTTCATCTATCAGTTTCGGATTGAACGCGACGACGCGGACGCGGGCGGTAACGCCAATCCAGGTACCGTTGGCGGCGACGTATTTTTCCGGCAAAACCGCTAGGGTGGCGTCATCGGCCTTGGCCAGCAGACCCTGTTCGCCGAGGTTGTTCAGCGGCGGCGACTCTTCGGTGTAGATCACATCGGCGGGCGAGCGGTCGCCTTCTTCGATGATCTGGCTGGCGAGCTGATTGCTGCTGCCTTTGCGCACGTTGACGTGAATGCCGGTCTTGGCTTCAAAAGCCTTGGCAATCGCGTCGCCGACTTCCTTGTGCTGGCCGTTGTAGAGAGTCAGGGAAACCGCATCGGCAGCCTGGGTGAGGGGAGTGGCGAGTGCCAGGCCGAGGAGGGTGAAGGTCAGGCCTCGGCGCAGGGTATTTCGAAACGTCATTCGCAGGGTTCCTCACTGTCGCATTGCAAAAACTTGCAACAATGATAAACGATATTGTTTCTCAAGTGCGCCTTGTGCGGGGCGAGGTGATCTTGTAGGAGCTGGCGAAGGCTGCGATCTTTTAATTTTGCTTTTGATGATAAAGATACGGGCAACAGCAAGATCAAAAGATCGCAGCCTCGTTGCACTCGTCAGCTCCTACAAGCTCTTACAAGACCTGCGGAAATTCAGGAAGCCAGAAACGCAAAAACCCGCTTTCGCGGGTTTTTGTGAAGTCCAAGGCCTGAACCTTGAATTTGAATTGGTGCCCAGAAGAAGACTCGAACTTCCACGACCGTAAGGTCACCAGCACCTGAAGCTGGCGTGTC
>NZ_RAZO01000385.1:0-15438 GCF_004307535.1 Pseudomonas sp. Sample_9 | reverse complement strand
AGAAGACTCGAACTTCCACGACCGTAAGGTCACCAGCACCTGAAGCTGGCGTGTCTACCAATTTCACCATCTGGGCAATCATCGCAAGCGTTGCCGCTGTTGATGTGGCGCACTATACGGAGGCCTTTTTGATCTGTAAACCCCTGATTTGGTTTTAATAAATCAGTGTGAACAAAAGCTTTCCCGCAAATGCAAAAAACCCGCTTTCGCGGGTTTTGTGTGAGTGTTGAAACTGATCTAGTCTCAGACTCGAAATTGGTGCCCAGGAGAAGACTCGAACTTCCACGACCGTAAGGTCACCAGCACCTGAAGCTGGCGTGTCTACCAATTTCACCACCTGGGCATCATCGAAAGCGCTTGTGCGTCGTCGATGGCGCGCACTATACGGAGCGTCTTTTTAACTGTAAACCCCTGCCGCAGAAAAAACTGAATTTTTTTACCAGCGGCGTTCAAAAGCGTATCAGAGCGTTGATGCAGGGCCTTGAAAGGTCCTATAGAAGCGGAAATTTCCCGTTTCACGGCGCCTATGCCAAACTAACCCGCATATAGACAAGGTGAAAACTCTCTAATGGCCGATTGGCAGTCCCTCGATCCCGAGGCCGCTCGTGAAGCGGAAAAATACGAAAACCCTATTCCCAGCCGCGAACTGATCCTGGCGCACCTCGCCGATCGGGGTTCGCCTGCTGCCCGCGAGCAACTGGTCGAAGAGTTTGGTCTGACCACAGAAGACCAGATCGAGGCCCTGCGCCGCCGCTTGCGCGCCATGGAGCGCGACGCTCAACTGATCTACACCCGCCGGGGCACTTATGCGCCGGTGGACAAGCTCGACCTGATTCTCGGCCGCATCAGCGGTCATCGTGACGGTTTCGGTTTCCTGGTGCCGGACGACGGCAGCGACGACCTGTTCATGAGCCCGGCGCAAATGCGTCTGGTGTTCGACGGTGACCGCGCGCTGGCCCGGGTTTCCGGGCTCGACCGCCGTGGTCGCCGCGAAGGCGTGATCGTTGAAGTAGTGTCCCGCGCTCACGAAACCATCGTTGGCCGCTACTTCGAAGAGGGCGGTATCGGTTTCGTGGTTGCCGACAATCCGAAGATCCAGCAGGAAGTGCTGGTGACGCCGGGGCGCAACGCCAACGCGCAGATCGGTCAGTTCGTCGAAGTGAAAATCACCCACTGGCCAACGCCGCGCTTCCAGCCGCAAGGCGATGTGGTCGAAGTGGTCGGCAACTACATGGCGCCGGGCATGGAAATCGATGTTGCCCTGCGCACTTACGACATTCCGCACGTCTGGCCTGAAGCGGTTGTGAAAGAAGCCGCCAAGCTCAAGCCGGAAGTTGAAGAAAAAGACAAAGAGAAGCGCATCGATTTGCGCCATCTGCCGTTCGTCACCATCGACGGCGAAGACGCCCGCGACTTCGATGACGCGGTCTACTGCGAAGCCAAACCGGGCAAGCTGCGCCTGTTCTCCGGTGGCTGGAAGTTGTACGTGGCGATCGCCGACGTTTCCAGCTACGTGAAGATCGGCTCGGCCCTGGACAACGAAGCTCAGGTTCGCGGCAACTCGGTGTACTTCCCCGAGCGCGTGATTCCGATGCTGCCGGAGCAACTGTCCAACGGCCTGTGCTCGCTGAACCCGCAGGTCGATCGTCTGGCCATGGTTTGCGAGATGACCATCTCCAAGTCCGGCGAAATGACCGACTACTGCTTCTATGAGGCGGTGATCCATTCCCACGCTCGTCTGACCTACAACAAGGTCAGCGCGATGCTGGAAACGCCGAAGGCGACCGAGGCGCGCAAATTGCGCGGCGAGTACACCGACGTCGTGCCGCACCTCAAGCAGCTCTACGCCTTGTACAAAGTATTGCTGGCTGCCCGTCACGTGCGTGGCGCGATCGATTTCGAAACCCAGGAAACCCGGATCATCTTCGGCTCCGAGCGCAAGATCGCCGAAATCCGTCCGACCGTGCGCAACGATGCGCACAAGCTGATCGAGGAATGCATGCTGGCGGCCAACGTGGCCACTGCCGAATTCCTCAAGAAGCACGAAATTCCTGCGCTGTATCGCGTTCACGCCGGTCCGCCGCCAGAGCGTCTGGAAAAACTGCGCGCGTTCCTTGGTGAGCTCGGCCTGTCCCTGCACAAAGGCAAAGACGGTCCGTCGCCGAAGGATTATCAGGCTTTGCTGGCGAGCATCAAGGATCGTCCGGATTTCCACCTGATCCAGACCGTGATGCTGCGTTCGTTAAGCCAGGCGGTGTACAGCGCTGAAAACGACGGCCACTTCGGCCTGAATTACGAAGCCTATACCCACTTCACTTCGCCGATCCGTCGTTACCCGGACCTGCTCACGCACCGGGCAATTCGCAGCGTGATCCATTCGAAACAGGACACCCCGCACGTTCGTCGTGCCGGTGCGATGACCATTCCGAAAGCGCGCATCTATCCGTACGACGAAGCGGCGTTGGAGCAGCTCGGCGAGCAGTGCTCGATGAGCGAGCGTCGTGCCGACGAGGCGACCCGCGACGTGGTGAACTGGCTCAAGTGCGAGTTCATGAAGGATCGCGTCGGCGAGTCGTTCCCGGGCGTGATTACCGCCGTGACCGGTTTTGGTCTGTTCGTCGAACTGACCGATATCTACGTCGAAGGCCTGGTGCACGTCACTGCGCTGCCGGGTGATTACTACCACTTTGATCCTGTGCATCACCGCTTGGCGGGCGAGCGCACCGGTCGCAGTTTCCGTCTTGGCGACACCGTTGAAGTACGCGTCATGCGCGTCGACCTCGACGAGCGCAAGATCGATTTCGAGATGGCCGAAAAAACCATCAGCGCGCCGATCGGTCGCAAGAAACGTGGCGCCGAAACCGCAGCGCCTGCTGCCAAGGCTGCGGAAGAAAAGGCCCCAGCGAAAACCGCCAGCCGTCGTCCGGCCAAGGAAAAGGTTGCCGAAGCCTATCGCCCGAGCGATGCCGTGGCGAAAAACGCTGAACTGCGCAAAAGCCGTGAATTGAAGAAGGCCTTGCTGGCCGATGCGAAAAACGGTGGTAAAGCGGCGTCCGGGGGAAAGACCGGACGGTCGGCGCCTGACAGGGCGACCGACGGCAAGCCAGCCAAGCCAAGCAAACACCGTAAGGGCCCGCCAAAAGCGGGTTCCGCTCCAGCCAAGAGTGGCGGGGCGCGTAAACCGAAGGCGAAGTCATGAGTCAGTTGGAAAAAATCTACGGCGTTCACGCGGTAGAAGCGTTGCTGCGTCACCATCCCAAGCGCGTCAAGCAGATCTGGCTGGCGGAAAGCCGCAACGATCCGCGCGTGCAGACGCTGGTCGAGCTGGCCAATGAAAACCGTGTTCAGGTCGGCCAGGCCGAGCGCCGCGAAATGGACGCCTGGGTTGAAGGCGTGCACCAGGGCGTGGTCGCGGAAGTCAGCCCGAGTCAGGTCTGGGGCGAGGCAATGCTCGACGAGTTGCTTGATCGCACCGAAGGCGCTCCGCTGCTGCTGGTGCTCGACGGCGTGACCGATCCGCACAACCTCGGCGCCTGCCTGCGTTCGGCCGATGCGGCCGGTGCGCTGGCGGTGATCGTGCCAAAAGACAAGTCGGCCACGCTGACGCCGGTGGTGCGTAAAGTTGCCTGCGGCGCGGCGGAAGTGATTCCGCTGGTGGCCGTGACCAACCTGGCTCGCACTCTGGAAAAACTCCAGCAGCGCGGTTTGTGGGTAGTCGGCACCGCTGGTGAAGCCGAGGTCAGCATTTATGACCAGGACCTGACCGGCCCGACCATTCTGATCATGGGCGCTGAAGGCAAAGGCATGCGCCGCCTGACCCGCGAGCACTGCGACTATCTGGTGAACCTGCCGATGGCCGGCAGTGTCAGCAGCCTCAACGTCTCGGTCGCCACAGGCGTGTGCCTGTTCGAAGCCCAGCGCCAGCGCGGCGCAAAAGCCAAGGCTGCCGCAAAAAAATAAGCTTTACTGCGAGGCCTGTAGGAGCTGTCGAGTGAAACGAGGCTGCGATCTTTTGATCTTGCTTTGAAAAAATCAAAGTCAAAAGATCGCAGCCTTCGGCAGCTCCTACACGGGTCGCCCGGTGGTTGTTCAAATAATCACCAATTGCCTTGCGCCCCCGCAGTCCCTTCTCTACAATTGCGCCCCTTGCTGTGACGGCAGGCACGCATGTGCCCCGCGCCAGCAAGTCCATAAGTGTCATTCACTCCTTGTCTGACCGTTTTTGAGCGGCAGGCTACAACCCGTAAGGAGCATTCATGCGTCATTACGAAATCATCTTTCTGGTCCACCCGGATCAGAGCGAGCAAGTCGGCGGCATGGTTGAGCGTTACACCAAGCTGATCGAAGAAGACGGCGGCAAAATCCACCGTCTGGAAGATTGGGGCCGTCGTCAACTGGCCTACGCAATCAACAATGTTCACAAGGCTCACTACGTGATGCTGAACGTTGAGTGCACTGGCAAGGCCCTGGCCGAGCTGGAAGACAACTTCCGCTACAACGATGCAGTGATCCGTAACCTGGTCATCCGTCGCGACGAAGCCGTTACCGGCCAGTCCGAGATGCTCAAGGCTGAAGAAAACCGCAGTGAGCGCCGTGAGCGTCGCGACCGTCCTGAGCACGAAGGCGCCGAAGGCACCGACAGTGATGACAGCGACAACAGCGATAACGCTGACGAGTAATCCACGGACCTTATTAAGGAGCCTATCAAATGGCACGTTTCTTCCGTCGTCGTAAATTCTGCCGCTTCACCGCTGAAGACGTGAAAGAGATCGACTACAAAGATCTCAACACTCTGAAAGCCTACGTATCCGAGACCGGCAAAATCGTTCCAAGCCGCATCACCGGTACCAAAGCTCGTTATCAGCGTCAGCTGGCCACCGCTATCAAGCGCGCCCGCTTCCTGGCCCTGCTGGCCTACACCGACAGCCACGGCCGCTGAGACCGGGCAGTCGACAAGTAGCAAAGGATTGAATGCATGCGCGCCTTAGCTGAGTTCATCATGCGAGGCCGAATGCAGGCCACTCTCGTGGTGGCCGGATGTGCAACATTGCCGTTGTTGTATTGGTTGGGTGCTGCCGCCGGGAGCCTTGTGCTGCTGCGGCGCGGATTGACGGACGCCCTGGGCGTTCTGTCACTGGGACTGCTGCCGGCCTTGATCTGGTGGCTGTATGCCGACGACCCACGGGCACTTCTCGTGCTGCTGGGGTCTTCGGGGCTTGCGTTGGTTTTGCGCGCAAGCGAATCCTGGGTCCGCACGCTGCTGGTCAGCGTAGTGATCGGAGTGGTGTTTTCAGTGGTGCTCGGGGTCGCGTTTGCGGCCCAGATCGAGATGCTCGCACAGGCCCTTATAAAGGTCATGCCGGCACTTCTCGGTGAGACCTACAAGCAATTGTCGGTCGATGAGCAAGCGCGTTTTGCGTCCCTGATTGCACCGGTCCTGACCGGACTGATTGCGGCCTTGTTGCAGATCGTCAGCGTGCTGAGCCTGATTGTCGGGCGGCATTGGCAGGCGTTGTTGTACAACCCGGGTGGTTTCGGTCGCGAGTTTCGCGCCATCCGCATCCCGCTGGGGCCGGCGATGTTACTGCTGGCGTTGATGCTTCTGGGCCCGAATCTCGGTGCACAGATGGCCATGTTGACGCCGTTGTGCAGTGTACCGCTGGTGTTCGCCGGGCTGGCCCTGATTCACGGGCTGGTCGGGCAGAAGCGACTGGCCGGTTTCTGGCTGGTGGGGTTGTACGTCACGCTGCTGTTGTTCATGCAGCTGATCTATCCGTTGCTCGTGGTTCTGGCCATTGTCGACAGCCTGATTGATTTTCGCGGTCGTCACGTGTCGAAAGACACCGACAGCGCGAACGGTGAAGGTTAAAAGTTAGAGGATTTTCACATGCAACTGATCCTTCTGGAAAAAATCGCCAACCTGGGCAACCTGGGCGACAAAGTAAACGTTAAGGCCGGTTACGGCCGTAACTACCTGCTGCCTTTCGGCAAGGCTACCGCTGCGACCGCTGCCAACCTGGCTGCGTTCGAAGAGCGTCGCGCCGAGCTGGAAAAAGCCGCCGCAGACCGTAAGGCATCGGCTGAAAGCCGTGCTGCCCAACTGGCCGAGCTGGAAGTGACCATCACTGCCACCGCTGGCGACGAAGGCAAGCTGTTCGGTTCGATCGGTACTCACGACATCGCTGACGCACTGACCGCCTCCGGCGTTGAAGTGCAGAAGAGCGAAGTTCGTCTGCCGAACGGCACCATCCGCAACGTGGGTGAATTCGACGTGGCTGTGCACCTGCACGCCGAAGTTGAAGCCACCGTACGCGTTGTCGTGGTAGCAGCTTAAGCAACACGGATCGGCTGGCGGCTTGTCCGTCAGGCGGTTAACATCGGGCACGATCCTGTTTACAGGTCGTGCCCTTTGTCTTTCTGAATTCCCTGCTTTTCACTAATACTCAAGTGGCCATGAACGATATCTCCGCTCCCGAGCAATACGATCTGCAAACCGCTGCCCTGAAGGTGCCGCCGCATTCCATCGAGGCCGAACAGGCTGTACTCGGTGGTCTGATGCTGGACAACAACGCCTGGGAACGCGTGCTCGATCAAGTCTCCGACGGCGATTTCTATCGACATGACCACCGTTTGATTTTCCGCGCGATCGCCAAACTGGCCGATCAGAACTCGCCGATCGACGTCGTGACCCTTGCCGAGCAATTGGACAAGGAAGGCCAGACGTCGCAAGTCGGCGGCCTTGGTTATCTCGGCGAACTGGCGAAAAATACCCCGTCCGTCGCCAACATCAAGGCCTATGCGCAGATCGTCCGCCAGCGCGCGACGTTGCGCCAACTGATCGGTATCAGCACCGAGATTGCCGACAGCGCCTTCAACCCCGAAGGCCGCACCGCGGAAGAAATCCTCGACGAAGCCGAACGGCAGATCTTCCAGATCGCCGAAGCGCGGCCCAAGACCGGCGGCCCGGTCGGCGTCAATGAGCTGCTGACCAAGGCCATCGATCGCATCGACACGTTGTTCAACACCGCCGACGCCATCACCGGGCTGTCCACCGGCTACACCGACCTCGACGAGAAGACCAGCGGCTTGCAGCCGTCCGACCTGATCATCGTTGCCGGCCGTCCGTCGATGGGTAAGACCACCTTCGCGATGAACCTGGTGGAAAACGCCGTGTTGCGCAGCGAAAAAGCGGTGCTCGTTTACTCGCTCGAGATGCCAGGCGAATCGCTGATCATGCGTATGCTCTCTTCGCTCGGCCGAATCGACCAGACCAAGGTGCGTTCCGGCCAACTCGAAGACGACGACTGGCCGCGCCTGACGTCGGCGGTCAATCTGCTCAACGACCGCAAACTGTTCATCGATGACACCGCTGGTATCAGCCCGTCGGAAATGCGCGCGCGCACCCGTCGTCTGGTGCGTGAGCACGGCGAGGTCGGCCTGATCATGATCGACTACCTGCAACTGATGCAGATTCCCGGTTCCAGCGGTGACAACCGCACCAACGAGATTTCCGAGATCTCGCGATCCCTGAAAGCCCTGGCCAAGGAATTCAACTGCCCGGTAGTTGCCCTGTCGCAGCTCAACCGTTCCCTGGAACAGCGCCCGAACAAACGCCCGGTGAACTCCGACTTGCGCGAATCCGGAGCGATCGAGCAGGACGCCGACGTGATCATGTTCGTTTATCGCGACGAGGTGTATCACCCGGAGACCGAGCACAAGGGCATCGCCGAAATCATCATCGGCAAGCAGCGTAACGGCCCGATCGGTTTCATTCGGCTGGCGTTCATCGGCAAATACACGCGCTTCGAAAACCTCGCGCCGGGCAGTTACAACTTCGACGACGACGAATGACAACTGGCCGGGTCATGCCGGCCAGTTGCACCTCTGTTTCAGCGGTTATTCAGTTTCAACTGCTGCCGTTTCGGAATTTTGCATCGCATATTCGCTGAGTTCCTGCCGGCTCAGGGTTGTGATCAACTCCGCTTCCTTGATTGCCAACTCGGCTTGCAGCGACATCGATTGTGCCTTGTAGTCGACGAATGAAAGCTCACTGGCCGAATGCGCATCATCTAGCGTCGCCTGGCGCGTCTGGAAGGGATCGCGTTGTGTTTCAAACTGCGACCGGTACTTGTGCGTGATGAACTCCTGCCAGAACTCTCTGGCCACCAGTGCCTGAAACTCTTCCGGCGAATTATCCTGCGCGATCACCTTTTCATACGCGGCATTCAGTTGTGCCTCCGACACGTCAGCCAATCGGGCGAAGCCCATCCGTTCCGGCTGTCCCGGCAGTTGCAGACGATCCTTCAGGCGAAAGCGATAGAACAGCCGCACTTCGATTTCTTCGGGTACGCGAGGAGGCCCGAACACTCGTGCCTCCTCAGGTGTTCTGGACGCGGCGATGCGGGCTTCACGCTGGGCGATATCCGCTGAGGCAATCTTGTCGACCTCATGCAGACGGAACAGGGCCTTGGACAATGCCGACAGTTGTTTGCCTTGTGCCTCGTCACGGGCCTGGGAGCGGGCCTTGTGCGCGAGGGTCAGCACTTCCAGATTGGTGAACGTGAACGCCGCCCGGTCACAACATGCCGGGTCGCCCGCGCGGTCCAGTACTTCCCGGCGCAAATGTTCGGATTGAGCAGTGTTTTCCGTGATGCTGTCGATCAGGTTCCAGACCCTGCGTTGCAGGTCAGGGTGGCTGGCGGGCTCGCTCAGCAGGCGGTCAATCGTGTTGAACAGCCCATCGGAACCTTGCTCATCGCGCACGGTTTGCCATTGCTGTCGTCTTGTGGCGACTTCGGTGGCTGGCAACCCGACGGTCCAGCGCGTCATGGTGTCCAGCAGGAGGGCCCTGATGTTCGGCATGTTCATGCTCAGCCCTGTGTCGATCAGATTATTCCTGCCACTCATGAACATGCCGGCGGCTGCGAGGCGCCCGGCATATTCGACCAGACGGGCGCGGGACTGGTTGTTCAACTGGTTGAAGCGGATATTGGTTACGTCGTTGACTTGGAACGGCACCGCGTCAAAGACGAAGTCCGGAATTTGCTCAATGCGGTTATTGCTGAGGTTGACGGTGTCCAGGGAGGGCTGTGCGCTGAGGCCGACAGGAAATTCCGAAATGCCTGTGCTAGCCAGATTGACCGAACGCATGTCGGGGATCCGACTGAAGTCCGGGACGATGCCAAGTTGCCGGTTGTTACTCAGCCATAGCGCTCGCAGGGTGGTGCGTTCCGACAGGATCCGTGCCGTATCGACGGTCAGGGATATTTCATTGTGCTGCAGGAACAGCTTGGTCAGCCCGTTCATTTGGCCAATGGCCGGGGGCAGTACGCGCAATTGGTTTTTGGAAAGATCCAGCCAGCGCACGTGCCTGAAACGGGTAAGGAAGCCTTCGGGCGAAGCACTCAAGTGCATATCGCGGAGCTTGACCGAACCCACATGGCTGAAGTCCGCGTCGATATCCGGGAGGCTTGGCAGGTTCAGACCGCTGAGATCCAGCTCCAGGCCGATACTGGTCCCGTCAAATGCCGTCTGCTGCGGTGTTTCCTGCCGCCAGCAGTTGATGATCCGGTCTCGCGCCGTGGTCCGGTCAGCTCGGTTTTCGGCATTGAGCATGAGTTGGTTGGCAGGAATATAACCTTGACGGTTACCTCCCCCGGAAAATACCCATGCGTCAAGCTGCTGGTTCAAAACCGCGAACTCGCGTTCGAGCTGACTCAGCCTCGTGCCCACGGTGCCAGGCTCGAGGCCCCACAGGTATTTGCGGCAGTCGTTGATGCTTTTGGCTGGATAGAGGCGGTGGTAGCGTTGCGCCCGCGATTTGTCATGGTCGAAGGCTGAAGGGTGGACCGGGGTCATCAACTCCGGATGTGCTGTGTTCAGGCGACGCCAGTAACCTTCGAATTTCCTCACATAGCTGGAGGGAATGCCGGGATTGCTTGTCAATAACGTGACATTGTTGATCCGCGCAACAGCGGCGAGTTGATCGGCGGGCGGGTTGAGGTGGGCCTCGGGAACGTCGGTTAAAAGGTTGCTGCCCAAATCGACGCCAGTCAAAGCGGTCTTGTTCAGCAGTCCGAGCGGCCAGTGGGAGATCTGCGCATGACTCAGGTTCAGCGTGGTCAAGCCTGACATGGCGCTGACGTCCGGCGTTATCTTCAATGGATTGTGCGACAGGTTCAGATGGGTCAATCGGTTCAGGCCAGCGATTGTCGCGACGGCTTGCGCATCCAGTTCAATCTGGTTGGAACCCAGATTCAACCAGGTGAGCGTTTGCATTTGACTGAGCATCGTCGGTGGCTTGTCGAGCGTTGAATTTCCAATGCTCAGGTGCTGCAGATGACTAAAGCCGGACAGGAAAGTATTGGCAGCCGGCGACCACTCCACCCCGATCAGTGTCAATTTGCGCACGTGTCCGAAGTCTGCGCTCAGGTCCGGCAGCATGGATTGTTTGTTGCTTATCCCGACCAGACCGAGGTAATCGAGCGTCAGTGTCGTTTGCGTCTGGTCAAGCCAGCATTGCCTGATCGCCGTCGCAGTCTCGAGTGCCCGTTTGCGTTGGCCGGCGTTGCTCAGCAGTGCACAGGATTGCTTGTAGGCATCAAGGCTCGTGTCCAACTGGGCAAACGCTTCGCTGCGCCGTGTCAGCACCGCGTCTGTATCGTCGCCCAGCCCCATGATGAATTTCTTCGCGCCGGCCACGTCCAGATGCGCATACAGATTTCGCGTCCGGTCAATGACGCCAATGCCTTCCTTGAGCCTGAAAGCGCCTTCCAGAGCGCCAGCGGCCCACTCGGCTTTCCTGGCCTCCGCCTGCAGCCAGAAGCGCTCGAACTTCTGCCAGTAATCGGCGGGGAACGCATTGTTTTCCAGCAGGATGTGACGGTTGATATGGACAATGGCTTCGAACTGGTCGTCCGCTGGGTTCAGATGCTCGGCGGGCACCTCTTGCAGTTTGTTATGGCGCAAGTCGATCTTTTTCAGAGCGGTCAGTCCCTTCAGGCCGGTCGGCCAGCCCTTGATGCCTGTGGCGCAAAGGTCCAGCTCTTGCAAGTTGGGCATCGCGCTGAAATCGGGCAACTTGCCCAAAGGGTTTTTCGTCAGGACAAGGACCTCCAGGTTCGCCAGGCCGCCGAGTGCGGCGGCGCTGGCCTCATCAAGCTGGAGCTTGTTGGTGCGCAGATTCAGCTCGGTCAGGTTGTGCATTTGGCTGACGGCTGCCGGCAGTTTTTCCAGGCCCGAGCGGGTAATTTTCAAACTCTGCAGGCCGCTAAAGCCGCTCAAAAAGGTTTCTGCAGCAGGCGACCACGCCACCGAGTCCATTTCCAGAAAACGGACATGGTTGAAATCCGCTCTCAGGGCAGGCAACGGTGCGTGACTGAGGGGAAAGCGCAATTGCGTCGTTTCTTGACTCCAGCAGCGTTTGATTCCGTTAGCGACGGTATTTGCCCAATTGGTGACAGGCCCTTGCGCTGAAGGAACGGTCAGATGCTTGTGTGTCGCTGTCCACGCCTGCAGGTCTTTTTCCAGGTTGCTGTACTCGGTCTCCTTCGTGGTCAGTCCGCCGTCGACGTCGTCACCCAGCGTTCGAAGGAAGGCTGCAACCTGTTGATCGTCGAACGATGGATAGAGTTTTCGTACCCGAGCCTCGGGTCGGCTCGAACGGTGGGTGAACGCGAAGAAGCGCTCTGCCAGACTTCGACGAGCGGACGGATTCCGCTCTGCCCGCCGCATCCCGCCGGCGCCCCCGGTGCTGACACCGACCCAGCCCTCGCGTGGGTCCAGCACAATCGCTTGCGAGCGACCCGGTCGTGAGGCGACATAGTGATTGTCCGCATCGACGGCCACCGGATCTTCGGCTCTGACGATGCGCATCACCTGCGACCAGGGCGTCGAGGCATCGAGATCTTGCAGTACCTGATACGCGTGATTGTCGATCACGGCGTAGAGCTTTCCTTCAAAGCGATGCAGACCGTCGCTGTCGCCTATGGCGCTGCTGAAGTCCAGTGCAGTGCGAAAGTCCTCCAGGCGGGTCGCTGACAGGGCAAACGTGGTTGGCTGCGAGTGCTCGAATGCATGCCACAGCCCGTCGTCGGGGTTTCGCAGCATCGCCGGCCCTGTGGGCGTGAATTCGCTCGCCAGCGTGGCCCGCCAGAGACCGCTCTGCGATTCCTTGCCAACCTGCACTAAGCCGCCATCGGCCAGCTCTACGTACTGGCGGCCCTTGAACAATCTCAAACCCTCGGTATTGGCCGCGGGCAGGCTGGGTGTAAGGGAGAGTCGATAGTGTTCCAGCGATCGGTCGCCGAGATCAACGCTATCCTGTCCTGACCGGGTGGGGTGCACGGTAACGGTCGGAGCCAGACCGATTGCGTCAGCGTCAGCGCTGCCTGTGGTGCTGCCCGGCCGTGGTGGTGTAGTCAGCGTTTCGGCTTCCAAGCCAGGTCGCAGGGTTATGTCAGGGCGTAGCGCGGGTGGATCCACTGGCGTATCCGGCCGCAAATGGACATCGACGGTGGTGTTGCCTTTGGTGGCTATCTTGATTGGCATGTCTTTACATTCCTTGTAGAGGTTGCCTGGCAGCACTCGGCATCCGGTGCTCCCCGGCTGTTCGGCATCATTGCCTGAGAGGTATCACTGACCGGCTCTTGAGGTGAGCCTTGGCTGCTGCTTCGAGCTGGTTGATGGCCCGGGATTGGCGAGGGGAGTAGCGTTCGCGGCCATGTCGAAAACTCTCTGCGCCGTGCGCCCGTCGAAATGTTCGCGCCAGATGGTGACGTGTTCGCGCCCCGCCCGTTCTTCCCGGCGTTGTGAACTGATGCCCCGCGCGCTTTGCTGGAGGGTTTTCAGATGGGCGCCGCGCACGCTGAAGTTCAGCTCTGGCGTGTCCGGTGCCGGATAATGGAAATGCGCGTGCCAGAGCTCTCTGTCGTCAGTGGCATCTCTGATCGAGTAAAGGTCCAGATACTCGCTGTTCTTGCCCTTGCCTCTGCGTAATCGCTGGTGGGTTTTGCGCACGTTGACCCGCGCGTGATCCATCAGATAAATCAGCCGGTCAACGCACAGAAAGTTTTTGTCCTTGTAGATCCGTATGCGAATGTTTTCGCCCGTGTCGCGCAGGCGTTGACTCTCGTGCCGAAGTCGTTGGATGAGGGCGGGGGCCCGGGCATCGATGGTTTCGAAGCGCTGAAGATCAAAAGCGGTGTCGTCCAGCTCTTTGGCCCGTATTTCGAGCGTTTCTACAATATTGTCGGGATGGTATTTCGACTTTTCCTGATTGACGGCGGTCACCACGCAGGATTCGGATTGCTGCAAATGCCGATTGGCTTCGCTGATCAGCGTGGAAAGCTGTTTGTGCTGCAACGTCTGCAACGTCTGCGCCGGGCGCCATTCGCCGTCTCTGCGCTCATAGATCTGTCCGGGTTGTTTCGGATCAAGCAGGTTTTTGACGCTTATGACTTCCTCACCCCGCGTGGTCCGTCGTGCCTCGCCGAAATGAATTTTATAAACGCCATGCTTTTTTGCGCGAAAGAGTCGCCAGTGTATGGTTTTTGGACCCGTTGCGGCCTGTGGCGGAATGAAGTCAAAGTCAATCGGCAGTTCATGAGCTGTCAGCGCGGTTCTGTCGGGCTGGGCGTGGTAAATATGGGTCAGGCGGTTTTCCAGAGTTTGCTCAAACGCATGGATTTCTGCATTGATTTCATTGCGTGAAGTGGCCTGCAAATCTCCGTCTGGCAGGTCAAGCCGTTCATACCGGTCGCGGATAGCGGCGCATTGCTGCGACAGGTCACGTAGCACAGCAGGGTGTGAGGGAGGCGCAAAGGTGTCGAGCGCTCCGTAGACGAAAGTCATCTGACCAAACTGGACGGCCAGTTCAGAGGCCTGAGGGGTATCCCCGCTTGATCGAGGATTGTCCAGCAGCAAGCTTTTGGTCAGGACCCAGGAGGCAACTACGTCATGAGTATCCATCGGTGAAAGAACGTTCTGGCCCAGATCATCTGCCGAAACTTTCCATT
The DNA here is from genome assembly GCF_004307535.1 of Pseudomonas sp. Sample_9. Classification (NCBI taxonomy): domain Bacteria; kingdom Pseudomonadati; phylum Pseudomonadota; class Gammaproteobacteria; order Pseudomonadales; family Pseudomonadaceae; genus Pseudomonas; species Pseudomonas sp. Sample_9. Next base: position 1,423 of record NZ_RAZO01000385.1, on the reverse strand, counting down.
TTTTCAGCAGTTTGTCGGCAATGAGCTGACGCTTTTTCATGCGCTCCAGCAATCTGCTGAGGAAAATGACCGTATGTGGCAGCCTTTCCGGGTCGAGATCGAGCAACGGTCCTTCCAGTGCGCGGCGCGACAGGCCACATTCTATGAGTTGCTGGTAGGCGAACATTTGTTCTTTTTGCAGCGCAATCATTTCGTTTCTGTACTGGTCGTCCGTCCTGATGTTCTTGATGACGGACTTTTTGCTCTCATAGTATTCCAGTGCCTTGCCAAGCCGCTTCAGGTCCCTTTCGCTGTGCATTTCGCGATCAACAAGTGCGGTTAATTCACCTGCGGTTTTCCCGGCAGGTTCTGCCTCCAGACCCTTTGCAGTCAGCCATGCGGATATAAGCTTTTGCCGTTTCTTTTGAGCTTTCTGGCTCCCCCGCTTTATTCGCTCCAGTTCAGAAGACACTTCGAAACGCTCCAGGGCGACACTCAGCGGTTCTGTAGTCTTTTTTGGCATGCCCGCTGCACCGTATACGATGGTTCCCTGCCAGCCGTAGCGGGAGTCAAAGGCGATGGGTTCCGATCTGCCGGGGCGCGATGCCACGTATATATTGTTCTCAGCGGTTGCGACCGGATCGTCGGCGCGAACGATGCGCATCACTGCCCTGCGCGGCATTGAAGCTTCGAGATCGTGCAAGACTTGATAGGCGTGATTGTCAATCCGTGCGTACAGCTTGCCGTCAAAACGCAAGAGCCCATCGCTGTCCGGGGCGACCGTGCTGAAATCCAGATCGGTGCGAAACGCTTCCAGTCGCGTGGCGGATAACGGGTAAGTCATTGGCGAAGAGGTTTCGGCCGGTTGCCAGAGACCGAGGTCGGCGTCGAGCTGCAACAGTGGCCCGGACGGATACAATTCGCTGGGCAGCTTCGCCCGGTAACGGCCGGCCGGGTCCAGACCCACCTGCACGGTGCCGCCCTCCGGCACTTTGACATAGTGACGGCCGCGGAAAGTCGAAATGCCCCGGTGGTCGGCGGCAGGGACAACCATGAGCGGATTGATCCAGTAATCCTTCAAAGGGCGTTCGCGCACGGTCGGGTCCGGCCATGAAGCAACTACCGCCCTGACCGATACCGGCGGTGGCAGGGAAATAATGCGATGAAGTCCGGCATCGGTTGCCGTGGGCGCTGGCGGCGTCGGGCGCGTGGGGATTCTCGGCGTCGGCCCGCCGTCGAAGTGCGGCGTGAAACCGGACCTGATTGGCGAGTCATAAAGGCGCGGTGGATGAACCGAGACGGTCGTCGTGCCTCTGCTTGGCGGTTTGGATGGCATTGCCTGTCTTCCTTCAATTTTCACGCCGCGCTACCCCCGATGGGAGTGCGACAGGCGGGCGGCTTCCTTGCCGTTTCGTGCGTCGTGCGTTCAACAAAAACGCGTAAT
>NZ_RAZO01000043.1:14087-19154 GCF_004307535.1 Pseudomonas sp. Sample_9 | reverse complement strand
CACGGCGGGGTGGATGTAGCACTTGCGGCACACCGCCGGCGTGTTGCCCAGCTGTTTGGCGACGTTCTTCACCGCTTCGACCACGTGGCGCTTGGCTTCGGTCTCCGACTCATGCTGCAACTCGCGCAGCACCGACAACGCCAGGGCGCTGCCCGCCCAGGTGCGGTAATCCTTGGCGGTGAAGGCCGCGCCGGTGAGCTTTTGCAGATAAGCGTTTACGTCGGAAGAAGTGACGGTGTGCCGTTCGCCGTGTTCATCGAGGTACTGGAACAGATTCTGCCCCGGTATCTCTAGGCAGCGCTTGATGATTCGCGCCAGGCGGCGATCCTTGACGGTGATCTGGTGCTCGATGCCGCTCTTGCCACGGAACTGGAACAGGATCGCGCTGCCGTTGACCTCGACATGGCGACTGCGCAACGTGGTCAGGCCATAGGAGCGATTGTCCCGCGCGTATTGCGTATTGCCGACGCGGATCAGCGTGGCATCGAGCAAGGTGATCACCGTGGCCATGACCTTGTCACGGCTGAAGCCCGGCTCATCAAGCAGTGCCTCGAGCTTGCGCCGCAGTTTCGGCAGGGCCAGGCCGAAGTCGCGCAGGCGCGAGTATTTGTCGGCGTCGCGCACTTCGCGCCAGCGCGCGTGATAACGGTACTGCTTGCGCCCGCGCGCATCGCGTCCGGTGGCTTGCAGGTGGCCGCACGGGTCGGCGCAGATCCACACATCGGTGTAAGCCGGCGGCACCGCGAGGGCATTGATGCGTTTGATTTCGTCCGGGTCGGTGATGCGCTGGCCCGATGGCTCGAAATAAACGAACTTGCCGCGCAGTTTTTTCCGGGTGATACCAGGCTGAGTGTCATCGACGTAATGCAGGTCGGCGGGCAGAGCATCTGTCAGCACGGTATCGGGCATGGCGGTTTCCTTCGGTCATACGGCAGTCTGTAACTGATTGACCGCAGGCGCTGGCCGTCGTGCCGAATGATTTACGCGAGCACCGCCACCGCCTTGATCTGCGCCCACAGGCGCTGGCCCGGGTGCACGCCCAGTTGATCACGCGAGAAGCGGGTGATCCGCGCCAGCAGCGGCGTGCCGCCGGCATCGAGGCGGATCAGCACATGGGCACTGTTGTCAGCGGCCTGTTCGCTGACGACCGTAACGGACAGACGATTGAGAATGCTGCTGGCTGCATCATTGTTCAGCGCCAGGCTGATGTCGCGCGCGTGCACTTTGCAGCGCAGAGCCTGGCCCACGGCCATCGGCGCATGGGTGACGCGAATGTTCATTGCAGTGGCCGGCAGTTGCAGGCTGAGCAATTGATAGGTGGCGTCGTAGGCGCTGACCTGGCCTTCGATGATCACCCCGGCGTCATCGCCCAGCGCCAAAGGCAGATCCAGGCGCGCAAGGGTTTCACCGATTGGGCCGCTGGCGAGGGCTTTGCCATCACGGAGCAATACCAAATGATCGGCCAGACGCGCGACTTCGTCCTGGGCATGGCTGACGTACAGCAGCGGAATATCTAGTTCGTCGTGCAGGCGCTGCAGGTATGGCAAGATTTCGCTTTTGCGCCGGCTGTCGAGAGCCGCCAGCGGTTCGTCCATCAGCAACAGTTTCGGGCTGGTCAGCAGGGCGCGGGCGATGCCGACGCGCTGCCGTTCGCCGCCGGACAGATGCTCTGGATGACGCTCGAGCAGATGGCTGATGCCGAGCAGTTCGGTCGCTTGGTTGATATCGACCCGGCGTTGCGACCTGGCGATGCGTTTTAGACCAAACTCCAGATTGGCCAGCACCGACAGATGCGGGAACAGGCTGGCTTCCTGAAACACATAGCCAAGCGCACGTTTATGCGGCGGGACGAAGATGCCCTTGGCACTGTCCTGCCACACCTCATCGTTGATCTGCACAAAACCGTGCTCGGCGCGCTCGAGCCCGGCGATGCAGCGCAGGCAGGTGGTTTTGCCCGAGCCGGAATCACCAAACAGCGCGGTGACGCCGCGGCCCGGCACTTGCAGATCGATATCCAGTTCGAACCCCGGATAAGTGCGTTTCAGGCGTACATCAATCATCGATCAGCTCCAGCCTGCGCGGGTCTTGCGGCTGGAATACAGCGCCAGCAACACCAGAAACGAAAATACCAGCATCGCCGCGGACAGCCAGTGCGCCTGGGCATATTCCAGCGCTTCGACGTGGTCGTAGATCTGCACCGAGACCACGCGGGTCTTGTCGGGAATGTTGCCGCCGATCATCAATACCACGCCGAATTCACCCACGGTGTGGGCGAAGCCGAGGATCGCTGCAGTGATGAAGCCGGGGCGCGCCAGCGGCAGGATCACGCTGAAGAACGTGTCCCAGGGATTGGCGCGCAAGGTCGCCGCGACTTCGAGCGGGCGGGTGCCAATCGCCGAGAAAGCGTTTTGCAGCGGTTGCACCACGAACGGCATGGAGTAGATCACCGAGCCGATGACCAGCCCGGTGAAACTGAACGTCAACGTGCCCAGCCCCAGCCATTGAGTGAACTGACCGAGAAAACCGTGCGGCCCCAGCGCCAGTAGCAGGTAAAAGCCGATCACCGTCGGCGGCAGCACCAGCGGCAGGGCGACGATGGCGCCGATGGGCCCGCGCAACCACGACGATGTGCGCGATAGCCACAACGCGATCGGCGTGCCGATCACCAGCAGGATCGCCGTGGTCAGCGACGCCAGTTTCAGGGTCAGCCAGATCGCGGCGAAATCGGCACTGGTCAGTGACATTTACAGTTCATATCCAAAGGATTTGATCACCGCAGCGGCTTTCGGCCCCTTGAGGTAATCGACCAGGGCCTTGGCAGCGGCGCTGTCCTTGCCTTTGTTCAAGATCACCGCGTCCTGTTTGATCGGATCATGCAGGGTGGCCGGAACAATCCATGCCGAGCCGCTGCTCACCTTGCCGTCCTTGTAGATTTGCGACAGCGCTACAAAGCCCAGTTCGGCGTTGCCGGTGGAGACGAACTGGTAGGCCTGCGTGATGTTCTGGCCTTCGACGATTTTGCTTTTCGTGGCTTCGCTCAACTGGAGTTTTTCCAGAACCTGGGTGGCGGCGAGACCGTACGGCGCTGCTTTCGGGTTGGCGATGGACAGGTGCTGGTATTGGTTGGTTTTCAGCACCTCGCCCTGCGCATCTACGTAGCCTTCCTTCGCTGACCACAATGCCAGGGTGCCGATGGCGTAGGTGAAGCGCGAGCCTTTGACGGTTTCGCCTTCCTGCTCGAGTTTTGCCGGGGTGCTGTCGTCAGCGGCGAGAAATACTTGGAACGGCGCGCCGTTCTTGATCTGGGTGTAGAACTGGCCGGTTGCGCCATAGGCGGCGACCAGTTTGTGGCCGGTGTCTTTTTCGAAGTCGGCAGCGATGGCCTGGATTGGCGCGGTGAAATTCGCGGCGACGGCCACTTGTACTTCGTCAGCCTGCGCGGCGCCCATGCTGAACAGTGCGAGGAATGAAGCGAAGCAGACGGGGGTGAAGCGTGTGGCAGCAAGTGTCATGTAAAGGCTCCGTCATCGGCGGCGGTAATTGCTCTGGTTGGGATAACGCCGATACATGGGCGTAATCGCTGTATACGGAAATATATAGCGATACGCCGCCAGGTGGCGAGGGAATAAATCCGCTCGCCGCATTAATTCAGTGACGGTTGAGTTTCGCCAATGCGCCCTCGGCCAGTTGCCGCGTGAGTTCAGCGCTGTCGATATCCTTGCCCAGCGTGAGCGCTTGTCCGGCCCAGAGGTTGGCAAAGTCGGCGTCATCCTTGGCCCGCAGCGGCATCAGCGCACCGCCGGCCAACGGGAAGGCCGGCGCGTGCGCCGACATCGGCCCGAGCTCGCGCATCGCCCGATTGACAATGCCCCGCGCCGGACGGCCGGTGAAAATATTGGTGATGGCGGTCTGGCTTTCTTTCGCAGTGCGCAAGGCTTTGTGGTGCGATGCGCTGACTTTGGCTTCCGGGGTGAACAGGTACGCCGTGCCGACTTGCACCGCCGAGGCGCCGAGCATGAAAGCTGCGGCAACGCCTCGCGCATCGCTGATCGCGCCCGCCGCGATCACCGGCACTTTTACCGCGTCGACCACCTGCGGCACCAGCGCGAAGGTGCCGACCTGAGTGCTCAGATCCTCGCTGAGAAACATCCCGCGATGGCCGCCGGCTTCATAACCCATGGCGATGATCGCATCGCAGCCGTGTTGCTCCAGCCAGATCGCTTCTTCGACCGTAGTCGCAGACGAAAGGATTTTCGCCCCGGTGGCCTTGACCCTATCAAGCAGGTTTTTTTCCGGCAGCCCGAAATGAAAACTCACCACCTCGGGGCGGTATTCCTCAAGCACGGCACACGCGGCTTCGTCAAAGGGTGCGCGGTTGGACACTGGCGTCGGCGCGTCGAAATCGGCACCCAGTTCGCGGTAATAAGGTTCGAGCAGATTTTTCCAGTCACGGGCGCGCTGTTCATCAGGCGCCGGTGGCTGATGGCAGAAGAAATTGACGTTGAACGATTTGGCGGTGTGCTGGCGAATCGTTTTCAGTTCTTCGCGCAGTTGTTCGATGCTCAGCATCGCTGCCGGCATTGAACCGAGGCCGCCGGCGTTGCACACGGCAATTACCATCGAAGAATTGGTCGCACCGGCCATCGGGCCCTGGATGATCGGCAGTTCGATACCGAGAAGATCAACGATGCGGGTGTCTGGCCACTGGCTCATATAGCAATTCTCCGAACGATGAAACGGGCAGGGACGGCAGGCGGTTTTTAGCAGCAAAACCTGTTGCGGGGCCAGTCTGAAATTCTGAACATCACGTGCAGTTTTTCAGCGTCGGTGCAATCCGCCACCGCCAAACGAACGGTTCATCATTTGTGAAGAATGGTTGAAGTTGTGCGTGCGCTGGTTACCGAGATTACGTGCGGCGGATTCGCGGTTGAGATTCTGCAATTGCGCATTGTTGTTCGCGGGCCTGGTCCGGTTGGCACCGCTGCCGGCCACGGACTGCCAGCCGTTGTCGGTTTTCTTGTAGACGTTGCCGTCGCGCCCGGCATAAACGTTGTCGCCGACCCGCGC
>NZ_RAZO01000043.1:5893-13825 GCF_004307535.1 Pseudomonas sp. Sample_9 | reverse complement strand
ACCTGGCCGGCCCAGCGATTGCCGGTCCAGGCGTTGTGGCCGGCTCCATAACGGCTGACCGTCGCACGATCACCCCACTGATGATAAAGATTGCCGGTGGTTCCGGCCCAGCCACCCGGGCCCCATGCCACGGCGCCGCCGCGATAACCGTAAGCGGCGCCACCCCAGGCCAGCGGCGCCGGGTACAGACGCGGACCCCACGCGTAGCCCCAGCCGTAATTTCCCCACCACGGATAGGCGCCCCAGCCCCAGCCCATGGCGACGGTGTTGCCGCCCCAGCTCCAGCCGAATCCGAAGCCGAAGGTCCAGCCAGTCCACGGCGTGTAACGAATCGCGACGCCGAAACCATAGGTCACCGGCGGCCCGTACCAGACGCTACCGACCCACGGCGTATACGGATAACCGGTGCCGTACACCACAACGCCAGTCGCCGGGTCCAGCGTCGAGCCTTGATAGCCCGGTGTGTAGCCGACCACCACGGTATCGCCGCTGGATTCGTAAACCTTCACGTACGTGAGGTAGTGCATTGGCGAGCTGGGCGGAATCGAATAAATCACCGCTGGCACTGAAGTTGCCACGCTCCACGGCCCGTTCAGCGAGGTGGCGCTGAACCAGATGCCGTTCTCCACCGCCCACCAACTGTCGTTGTCGACTCGAATAATCGGAGTGGCGCTGTTGACCACGTATTGCAGCGGCGTATTGCTGATCGCTTTGAGCTGCGGCTCGCCGTCAAATTGCGGCGCCGTCATCTTCACCGCGCTCTTCTTGATCGCCGAGGTCTGCGGGATGGTCGCGGCAATGGCCGCCTCCTGTGCCTGTGGCGTGCCGGCTACCGAGGCCTTGACGTTCTCTTTGGCGCTGTCGTCAGGAATATTGGCAAAGTCGGCCGGCAGTTTGTCTGCCGGGACAAAGGTCCATGGCCCGCTCATGTCGCTGGCGCGGAACCAGCGCCCGGAGATCAGTACATAACTGTTCTGATCGCCGATTTCCTTGAAGATGTGCCCGGTGGTGTTGCTCACGTACAACAGGCTGGTGCCCTGAATCGGTTGCCATTGCGCGGCGCCGTCGGTGACCAACAGTTCCGTTGGCGTGGTGGCGATGAAGATCTTTGGCTGCGGAGGCTTGGCCAGGCTGGGAATCTTGTCCTTCGGATCGCTTTGTCCGGTGAGCAAATCCACCTGGCGACTCTTTATCGCCGCCTGTTTGGCTTTTTCCAGTTCGGGCGGCGGTGCAGCGAGGCGCGTGTAGTTGCCGTCCACTTGATCCGCGACCATCCAGCCGTCGAATACGTGCAGGTAGTGTTTGCCCTGGACGTCCTTGAGCAGCAATGGGCGCGTGTTGATCACCCGTTGCAGCTCGGTGCCTTCCACCGGCCGGTAAGCCGCTTCGCCGTCGATGTACACGAGGATTGCCGGGCTGTCGGAGCTGATGATGGTCGGCGGTGTGTTTTCCAAGGGCGCGCTGTCGGCTTTCTGTTCAGCGTTGAGCACGCCAACCGCTGCTTCCAGCTGATCCAGTGAAATGGTTTTCTTGCGGCTCTCGGCATCTTTTTCCAGGACGGCTAGCCACGTGTCGGCCTGTTTGGCATCGGCGGGGAAATCGGCCTTGATGATGTTGTACTGATCGAGCGCGACCCAGCGGGTGGCTTTATCGACGAGGGTGTGAGCGCTGAACTGGACGATGCCGTAGGTGGACTTGCCATCGGCAGCCGTGGCTTCGACAGCCGCGCGGGCATTGAGCGTATAGCCATCCCAGCTGTCGAGCTGCGGCTGATACACCGTCAGTTTGCTCTTGCCGCTGTTGATCACCTGCGGCCAGTTCGGCTCGCTTGGCGCCGCGTCCGGCTTTGCCGCTGGGGCGGCTGCCCAGGCGTTGCCAAGTGTCAGCAGACATAACATCAGCAACCAGGGTAAAGCGCGCAGGAAAGGCATCGTCAGCTCCATCGACAGACCGGTTTGCAAGGCAAGACCGGGAAAACACAACCGTCGAAAAAGCATAGCCGCCCGCCGTGGATTTACCCGGCTGATCGAGCAGTCAGCGCAAAGTCGAGTGTGGCAATGTGTTGCGATGTGCTATTTCAAGGCATGCTTTTACAAATCATCTTCGAGAGGCCGTCATGTTCAACGCCATTCTGATCGACAAAGACGACAGCGGTTATCGCGCCAATCTGCAGCAAATCGATGAGCAGCAACTGCCCGAGGGCGACGTCAGCGTGAACGTCGCGTACAGCACGCTGAATTTCAAGGATGGCCTGGCGATCACCGGCAGCAGCCCGGTGGTACGCAAGTTTCCCATGGTGCCGGGGATCGATCTGGCGGGAACTGTCGAGTCCAGTTTCCATGCGGATTTCAAGGCGGGCGATCGGGTGCTGCTCAACGGTTGGGGCGTCGGGGAAAGCCACTGGGGCGGACTGGCGCAAAAGGCCCGGCTCAACGGTGACTGGCTGATTCCACTGCCCGAAGCTTTCACCCCTGCGCAAGCCATGGCCATTGGCACTGCGGGCTACACGGCGATGCTGTGCATTCTGGCGCTGGAGCGCCATGGCGTGACCCCTGGTCAGGGCGAAGTGCTGGTCACTGGCGCCAATGGCGGAGTCGGTAGCTTTGCCATCGCTTTGCTCAGCAAGTTGGGATACCGCGTGGTGGCGTCCACGGGCCGGGTGTCCGAGCATGAATACCTGCAGCGACTGGGCGCTGCCGAAATTATCGATCGAGCCACCTTGTCCGAACCGGGCAAGCCGTTGGCGAAGGAGCGTTGGGCGGCGGTGGTCGATTCGGTCGGCAGCCATACATTGGCCAACGCTTGCGCCAGCACTCGCTCGGAAGGCGTGGTCGCGGCATGCGGGTTGGCGCAAGGCATGGACTTTCCGGCCTCGGTAGCACCATTTATTCTGCGCGGCGTGACGTTGGCGGGGATCAACAGTGTGACCCAGCCCAAGGCGCGTCGTATCGAGGCGTGGAACCGGCTGGCCAAGGATCTGGATTTCTCGTTATTGCAATTGATCAGTCAGGAAATCAGTTTGAGCGAAGCGCTTGAGGCTGCGCCCAAACTGCTCGCCGGGAAACTGCGGGGCAGGGTGGTGGTCGACGTCAATCGTTGAGTTCGCGCTCAAGCAACTGGCGTTTGCGTTCGACGCCCCAGCGGTAGCCGGAAAGGTTGCCATCGCTGCGCACCACGCGGTGGCAGGGAATCGCCACCGCCAGGCGGTTGGCCCCGCAAGCCTGGGCCACCGCACGCATCGAAGTCGGCGCGCCGATGCGTTGCGCGATCTCGGCGTAACTGGCGGTGCTGCCTGCGGGTATCTCGCGCAGCGCCTGCCAGACGCGCTCCTGAAACGCTGTGCCGCGTATATCCAGCGGCAAGTTCAGGCCTGTCGCGGGCGCTTCGACAAAACCGACGACGCTGGCGATCAACTGTTCAAATTCGCGGTCGGCGCCGATCAGATTGGCCTTGCGAAACTGATCCTGCAGATCGCAGACCAGTTGATGCGGATCGTCGCCGAGCAGAATTGCGCAGATCCCCCGTTCGCTTTGCGCCACCAGAATCGCCCCCAGCGAGCATTGGCCAACGGCAAAGCGGATGTCGTTGTTCTGCCCGGCGGCGCGGTAGTCGGTGGGCTTCATGCCCAGCAGTTGATCGGCTGATTCGTAAAAACGGCTGTTGGAGTTGAAGCCAGCGTCATACAGCGCGTCGGTCACCGAGCCGCCATCCGCCAGACGCGCACGCAGTTTGCGTGAACGATGCGCCGTGGCGTAAGCCTTGGGCGTAAGGCCAGTCGCGGCTTTGAATACTCGATGAAAATGGAAAGGGCTAAGACCGGCGCTGGCGGCGAGGCTGTCGAGCGCGGGCAATGTCTCGGACGCTTCGATCTGCCGGCAGGCTGCTGCGATGATCGCCGCATGTTGCGCGTCATTCTGGTCCTTGCTGGCCCGTTTGCTCGGCCGATATCCGGCAGCTTCGGCCAGTTCGGCGGTTTCGAAAAATATGACGTTCTGCGGTTTCGGCAGACGCGCAAGGCTGCTCGGTCGGCAATAGACGCCGGTGGTTTTCACCGCGTAGACAAATTGTCCGTCGGCACTTGGGTCGCGAGCAACCACGGCGGCCCAGCGGGGATCGTCTTCAATACTGATGGTGTTCGAAAGCGTGTCCATGAGAGGGAATCCGTTGACCTGTTTGAGTCAGGTTAACCAGCATCGTAACCCGCGACACTCCGCGCCTTGCGGTCAAACTTTTACTGATCGCCAGCAACGCGGAAGGTGATGTTGATGCGCCGTTCGCCCAAGAGCGGGTGATGGCCGGGTTTGATTGGCAGCACGCCGTGATAGCGCAGGCGATCCACACCACCCCAGACCACCATGTCGCCGTGCAACAGCGGGATGCGCTGGCTCTTGTCGCTGCGTTCGAAACCGCCAAACAGAAACATTGCCGGCAAACCCAGCGACAACGAAACGATGGGCGCGGCATAACCCTTTTCGTCCTTGTCCTGATGCAACGACATCTTGGCGCCGGGGACGTATTGGTTGATCAGGCAGGAGTCGGCCTGAAAATCCGGAAAGCCGGCACGCTCAGCCGCTTGGTGTGCCAGTTCGGCAAATACCGTCGGCATCGACGGCCACGGCAAGCCGCTGAGTGGGTCGACGCTGGAATAGCGGTAACCGCTGCGATCGGTGATCCAGCCCAGCTGTCCGCAACTGCTGGTGCCGACCGACATGCTGAAACCGCCGGGCGTGACCATGTGGCGTAGCGGGGCGGCGGCGAGAACGGTTTCGAGCGCCGTCAGCAGTTGCTCGACCCGAGACAAGGCGAATCCGCGCAGCACCCACGATTGCTCGCCGATCTGCTCGACGCGGGGTTGCTGAACGGGCTCGTTGTCGGCGAACAGGTCAAACGTGGTTGGTTGCATGATTCGGTTACAGCGCTTTGCTGACCTTGATGTCACTGAGTTCTTCGTCAGCGTGCATTTTCTTCAGCGCCGCTTTCGCTTCCTCGTCAGTGCCGGTTTCCAGTTCAGCGAATTCGAAACGCTGTGCACCGTCCAGTTTGTACTTGATCACGTATTTGATTTTTTGCGCCACGGTAGTGGTTTCCTTTCAGAATAGGCTGCGCGTATCAGCTCAGTTTAGTGCTGGAGCGACGGATGATCTTGATCGAATGGGTCAGGGTCGGCTTGCGCGTCACGCTGATTGCACGGCGGTTGACGGTGTCGATGGTGATGTTCCAGAAGCCGGTGCTCGGCGCCGTTATGCGTGCTGGGAAGGTGTCGAACGCGCCGCCGTGGTAGGTGTGACGACCGCCGTTTTTGAAGCTGCGGAAGTTGGCGTCGTTCATCAAACGGATGTTGCACATCTGCGAGCATTGAATGACGACGATGTCGTCTTCGTTGAGGTGCTCGCGCTGGTGAATGAATTTCATGGGCGCCTCCAGAAGGGCTTTTTCTACTAAATCAAAACGATAGCTTGTCGATGGGCGCAGTTTATCAGCCCGCACGGGTTATTATCTGGCCGTCGGGCGTTGCTTTGACAAATTTTGAACAGAACTTCGCCATGGCCGGCGGGTTAAATGCACAAGGCCCCGGAGAAAAGCGGCATTTGTGCTGTCGGACGGTCTTTAACGGAGGATTTATATGAAGTGGGGTGTGGTGTGTGTGCCGTTGATTCTGGCAATGGCCGGTTGCGCAAATGTTTCCGAAATCAATGAAACCCTGCCGACCATGAGCGTTATCTCTGGCAAAAAGCCTCAGGAATACGCGCAGTGCCTGACTGAAAAACTCGCCGACAGTCGCGGCGCGTTGCAGGTTCAGCCGCAGAAGGACGGTGTACGAGTGATCGTCCCCGGCAAACTTTCGTCAGGTCCTGCAGCAGTGTTTGATATCGAGGATCGCGCCGGTGGCAGCAGCATCAAGCTGCATGAGCGTATGTCTAACGTGCCGGTTCGCCCTCACGATGTACAGAAAGCCGCGAACGCCTGTATTTCCGGCTGATAGACTACCGGACATCAGCACCCGATGCCGTCACAGTCCTGCTGTGGCGGCATTGTCATTTATGGAGTCGCGATGAAGCGAGAGCACGTGCGGGAGCGCCATGCAGAGGGCCTTATCTCTGCCACCCATGTCATCCAGAACCCGGCAAATTCCGGTGAATGGATCGTGTTTTTCAAGAAGAGTGCAGGGCGCAGCTACTTTTTGGTGGATGACAATGATGAAGTCGAGTCCTTCAGTCGGCTCGACGATCTGATCGAGGTCGTCCGTGGCCTCGGAATCAAGTTCGCCGAAATCCACATGTAGGCTTACTTGCAGACAACCACGACGTTGCGGGTTTTGTAATTGCCGACGTCGACGCCCAGGGTTTTGTCGTCTTCCGCAGGTGCCGGTGTGCCGTCAGTGCCGACAATGCGATAACCGGTGCCGGCGCAGGAGGCATCTGCCTTCTCGTAGCACATCGCCCAGGAGTTGGCCTCGCCTGAACAGTCTATGCTCAGGCCTTGTTCGCCATTGTTCAGAAAGGTCGGCTGCGAGGTGGCACAGCCGCTCAGTACCAACACCGCGAAAATCGGATGCAGTTTGTTCAGGTTCATGGTTGCGTGGTCTTCAAGTGGGGGACTGGATGTTCTGACAGCAGCGCGATGAAAAGGTTATAGCGATTGGCCACTCGTTTGCCAACAAGGCACAAAAAAGCCCTGCGTCCTGGCAGGGCTTGGAGCGTGTGGCGACAGGGTCAGTCCTGATCCTTGCCACGGCGCTTGGAAGAAGCAGGCGTATCGGTGAACACCGAGGCCACATCCGTCGCCATCTGCTCGCTGTCGAAAGGTCCGGCGATATGTTCGCCGTTGGTGGTGGTCAGCGTCCACTTGCCGTCTTTCTTGTCGATCACATACCCGTTGATGATTTTTACCGCAGCCATCTGGTCTTTCTCGTTCGCTGGTTCAAAGGCGCCATGATAGCGGCAAATGCTCGCATTAGGGGCTGATAAGCGTATGGTGATCCAGTTTCCACGGATCTTGAGCTACGCTGACTTTGCTGCGCAAATACCCGGATGGAACTATCCGCGCGAATATTTCTCTATGTTGGCATCGGTTAGCCAGCGCGGGGCATTGTAAGGCGCGTGCCGCCTGATTAGACTGCCCCGAAACTCGTACACACAGCCTTTTCAAGGACTTATATGATCAAGAAATGCTTGTTTCCAGCAGCCGGTTACGGCACTCGCTTCCTCCCAGCGACCAAAGCCATGCCTAAAGAAATGCTGCCGGTGGTAAACAAGCCACTGATCCAGTACGGCGTTGAAGAAGCACTGGACGCGGGCCTGACAGAAATCTCCATCGTCACCGGCCGTGGCAAGCGTGCTCTGGAAGACCACTTCGACATCAGTTACGAGCTGGAAAACCAGATCAAGGGCACCGACAAGGAAAAGTACCTGGTCGGTATCCGCAAGCTGTTGGACGAGTGCTCGTTCTCCTACACCCGTCAGACCGAAATGAAAGGTCTGGGCCACGCCATCCTGACTGGCCGCCCGCTGATCGGTGACGAACCGTTCGCCGTGGTCCTGGCGGACGACCTGTGCGTCAACATCGACGGCGACGGCGTGCTGACCCAGATGGTCAAGCTGTACAAGCAGTTCCGCTGCTCGATCGTCGCCATTCAGGAAGTCGATCCGCAGGAAACCAACAAGTACGGCGTAATCGCCGGCGAAATGATCCGCGACGACATCTATCGCGTACACAGCATGGTCGAGAAGCCAAAGCCGGAAGACGCGCCGTCGAACCTGGCCATCATCGGTCGTTACATCCTGACCCCGGACATCTTCGACCTGATCGAGCAGACCGAGCCAGGCAAGGGCGGCGAAATCCAGATCACCGACGCCCTGATGAAGCAAGCCCAGAACGGCTGCGTGATGGCCTACAAGTTCAAGGGCAAGCGTTTCGACTGCGGTGGCGCTG
>NZ_RAZO01000043.1:0-5793 GCF_004307535.1 Pseudomonas sp. Sample_9 | reverse complement strand
GGCTGCGTGATGGCCTACAAGTTCAAGGGCAAGCGTTTCGACTGCGGTGGCGCTGAAGGCTACATCGACGCGACCAACTTCTGCTTCGAAAACTTCTACAAGACTGGCAAAGCTTACTGATAGCGTTTGCCCCGTCTGCAAGAGAAAGCCACCTTCGGGTGGCTTTTTCATTTTCCGCCCTTATATGGATGGCAGTGCTTGCCCAATGAATGGCTGCGGGTATGCTGATGGCCTGCCGAGGAGATAGAAATGGCCTACGATTTTGACCTTTATGTGATTGGTGCCGGTTCCGGCGGTGTGCGGGCTGCGCGGTTTGCCGCCGGCTTCGGGGCGAAAGTGGCGGTGGCCGAAAGCCGTTATCTGGGCGGCACCTGCGTCAATGTCGGCTGCGTGCCGAAAAAACTCCTTGTGTACGGCGCGCACTTTGCCGAGGACTTCGAGCAAGCGTCCGGTTTCGGCTGGAACCTGGGCGAAGCCAACTTCGATTGGGCCACCCTGATCGCCAACAAGGATCGCGAGATCAATCGCCTCAACGGCATTTATCGCAATCTGCTGGTCAACAGCGGCGTGACCCTGCACGAGGCGCACGCGAAAATCGTCGGGCCGCACGAGGTCGAGGTCAACGGCGAGCGCTACACCGCGAAGAACATCCTGATCGCCACTGGCGGCTGGCCGCAGATCCCCGAAATCCCGGGGCATGAGCATGCGATCGGTTCGAACGAAGCGTTCTTTCTCAAAGAACTGCCCAAGCGTGTGCTGGTGGTTGGCGGCGGTTATATAGCGGTCGAGTTCGCCGGAATTTTCCATGGCCTCGGTGCCAACACCACGCTGCTGTATCGCGGCGATCTGTTCCTGCGCGGTTTCGACGGTTCGGTGCGCAAGCATCTGCAGGAAGAATTGACCAAGCGTGGCCTCGATCTGCAATTCAACGCCGACATTGCGCGCATCGACAAGCAGGCTGATGGCAGCTTGAAGGCCACGCTCAAGGATGGTCGAGTGCTCGAAGCCGACTGCGTGTTCTACGCCACCGGTCGCCGTCCGATGCTGGACAATCTGGGCCTGGAAAACACCGATGTTCAGCTCGACGACAAGGGCTTTATCAAAGTCGACGACGAGTATCAAACCACCGAGCCGTCGATTCTGGCGCTGGGTGATGTCATTGGTCGCGTGCAACTGACCCCGGTCGCTCTGGCCGAAGGTATGGCCGTGGCGCGGCGTCTGTTCAAGCCGGAGCAGTATCGTCCGGTGGATTACAAAATGATCCCGACCGCCGTGTTCAGCCTGCCGAACATCGGCACAGTCGGTTTGAGCGAAGAAGAAGCGCGCGAATGTGGCCACGAAGTGGTGATCTTCGAGAGTCGCTTCCGGCCGATGAAGCTGACCCTGACGGACTGTCAGGAGAAAACCCTGATGAAGCTGGTAGTCGACGCCAAGACCGACAAGGTGCTTGGCTGCCACATGGTCGGCCCGGATGCTGGCGAGATCGTGCAAGGTCTGGCGATCGCCTTGAAGGCCGGCGCGACCAAGCGCGACTTCGACGACACCATCGGGGTACACCCGACGGCTGCCGAAGAGTTTGTGACCATGCGCACGCCAGTCAGCGCTTAAGCATCCTTCGCTTTGGTCGATTCTGGCGCTGCCGCAACGGTAGCCGCCAGACGCTGGCTGTCCTCAAGGCTCGCCTGAGCCTTGAGCAATTCCTTTTCCAGTGACTGATTGAGCTGCGTCTGCTCGTCGACGCTCTGTTTGAGCGCCTGGCTTTCCAGTGTCGCCACGCGCAGACGTTCCTGGAGGAGGGTGCGCTCGCTGTCCATGCGCGTCGCCTGCTCGAGCAACTGATCCTGACGCTGATTGCTCTGCTTGAGTTGATCCTGCACCAGGTTCAGCTCGCGCTGGGTGCCACGGTTTTCGGTAAGCAGGCGTTCGTTGTCGCGGTGCAACTGCGTGATCTCATCCTGACGCACCAGCGCGCTCTGCTGGGCTTGACGCAGTTCCGCCTGTATCTGCTGAAGTTGCCCTTCGTGGCGGGCCTGGTCCTGCTCGCGCTGTTCCTTGCTGGCGTTGCGGTAATGCTCCAGCGCATCGCGGGCGTGCAGGTGTTTTTCTTCCAGCGAGCGGATCTGCTCGTCCTTGTCCTGCAGACGCAATTCGAAGTCGGCCAAGGCCTGGTTCAGGCCGGCATTGCGCGTCTGTTCGGTTTGCAGCATCGAGCGGGTGTTGCTCAGCGCCTCGGATTCGCGTTGCAGGGCGGCGCCCTGAATGTCGTGGTCGTGTTCGAGTTTTTCCAGCGCCTGGCGCGTCTGCTTCAGCTCGGTTTCCAGTGCTTCCCGTTGTTCCTCGAACTGTTCTCGGGCTTGCTCGATGGGCTCCTGCGCCTGTTCTTTCAGGCGCTGGGCGAGGCGAGAGACGAGGGCGGTCAGCTCATCATCGATCGGTTCTGCTGACGCTTCTGCTGGTTGTGCGCCGTCATCCAGTTCTTTCAGGTAGCGATGGATCGTGGTTTTCGAGCCGGTGTTGCCCATTTCGATGCGTACTGCATCGATGCTTGGGTGTTCGCCACGAGCCAGGATCGCTGTGCGCGCGATTTGCACCAGTGCTTTGGTAATGCCGCCACGGGCCATGTGAACTCCTACGTTTACGTACTGTGGTACATGCCACTAAAGTACGCAGTGTACCATGCTGAAAATATAGGTAAATCCTTGATGTAAAACAGGCGGGATATACTGGTATTACCCAATGTCAGGCGGCAAAATGCGCTTTTGCATGCCTGAACCCGTACACCAGCGAGAAAACCGCCCATGAGTGACATTGATCGATATCTGCAAGCCGCCACCCGCGACAACACCCGCCGCAGCTATCGCATGGCCATCGAGCATTTCGAGGTGACGTGGGGCGGATTTCTCCCGGCCACCGCAGATAGCGTTGCGCGCTATCTGGTGGAGCACGCCGGGGTTCTATCGATCAACACGCTGAAATTGCGCCTGTCGGCGCTGGCGCAGTGGCACAACAGTCAGGGTTTTGCCGACCCGACCAAGGCGCCAGTGGTGCGTAAGGTGTTCAAGGGCATTCGCGCCTTGCACCCGGCGCAGGAAAAACAGGCCGAACCATTGCAACTGCAGGATTTGCAACGTGTGATCGATTGGCTGGAACAGGAGGCGCAATCCGCCCGCCAGGAACAGGACCGCCCGACCTTGCTCAAGGCCTATCGGGATCGCGCGCTGATTCTGTTGGGCTTCTGGCGAGGCTTTCGCAGCGACGAGTTGTGCCGCTTGCAAATCGAGCATGTGCAGGCCAGTGCTGGCAAGGGAATCACCTTGTATCTGCCGCGCAGCAAGGGCGACCGGGAAAACCTCGGACAGACCTATCAGGCCCCAGCGCTGCTCAAGCTGTGTCCGGTGCAGGCTTATATCGACTGGATCACCGAGGCCGCGCTGGTACGCGGCGCAGTTTTCCGAAGCATTGATCGGTGGGGCAATCTGAGCGAGGAGGGTTTGCACGCCAACAGCATCATTCCGCTGTTGAGACAAGCTCTGCAACGTGCCGGGATTGCCGCCGCCGGTTATACCAGCCACTCGTTGCGACGCGGCTTTGCAACCTGGGCGCATCAAAGCGGCTGGGACCTGAAATCGCTGATGAGTTACGTCGGCTGGAAGGACATGAAATCCGCCATGCGCTATGTTGAGGTCAGCCCATTCCAGGGAATGGCTCGGATTATGGATAAGCCGGATCAAGCGTAGAGATCGTTTTCTTCTATTAATACAGTCAGCTAATAGCGAAAACAAATCAGCAGTATCAGGTTTGCCAATGAGCCTTCCGTCGAGTGAGTGGGTAGGATTCACCCATCAACTTCATAACCCCTGACGGAGAGTCATCGATGCCTATCATCAACAGCCAAGTAAAACCGTTCAAAGCTACCGCGTTCAAAAACGGCGACTTCGTTCAAGTCTCGGATGCTGACTTGAAAGGCAAGTGGTCCGTTGTGTTCTTCTACCCAGCCGACTTCACCTTCGTGTGCCCGACCGAGCTGGAAGACCTGGCCGACAACTACGCCGAGTTCAAGAAGCTGGGCGTGGAAATCTACAGCGTTTCGACCGATACCCACTTTGCTCACGCTGCCTGGCACAACACTTCGCCAGCCATCGGCAAAATCGAATACACCATGATCGGCGACCCGACCCACGTTATCTCCCGCAACTTCGACGTGCTGATCGAAGAAGCTGGTCTGGCTGACCGTGGCACCTTCGTGATCAACCCTGAAGGCCAGATCAAAATCGTTGAACTGAACGATGGCGGCGTTGGCCGTGACGCTTCCGAGCTGCTGCGCAAAATCAAGGCTGCTCAGTACGTCGCTGCACACCCAGGCGAAGTTTGCCCGGCCAAGTGGAAAGAAGGCGAGGCCACTCTGGCTCCGTCGCTGGACCTGGTCGGCAAGATCTAAGTCTGTGACATGCAACGCAGGGCGGCACGCCGCACCTTCTTAAGTTAGCTGCACCGCCCAATAAAAATGCCCGGGCGAGATTCGCTCGGGCTTTTTTTCGCCTCAAATAAAGGAAATCGCCCGTATGTTGGACGCCAATCTTAAAGCCCAGTTGAAATCGTACCTGGAACGGGTCACCCAACCGATCGAGATCGTTGCATCCCTCGACGACGGTGCGAAATCCCGTGAAATGCTGGAACTGCTGAAAGACGTTGCCAGTCTTTCGAGCCAAATTACCCTGATCGACAGCGGTGACGATGCCCGCAAACCATCGTTCTCGATCAATCGCCCCGGAGCCGACATCAGCCTGCGCTTTGCCGGTATTCCGATGGGCCACGAATTCACCTCCCTGGTGCTGGCGCTGCTGCAAGTCGGTGGCCACCCGTCGAAGGCCAGCGTTGAAGTCATCGAGCAGATTCGTTCGCTAAAAGGCGAGTTCAGCTTCGAGACCTACTTCTCGCTGTCTTGCCAGAACTGCCCGGACGTCGTTCAGGCGCTGAACCTGATGGCCGTGCTCAACCCGAACATCCGCCACGTCGCCATCGACGGCGCGCTGTTCCAGGACGAAGTCGACGATCGCAAGATCATGGCTGTGCCGAGCATCTACCTCAACGGCGAAAACTTCGGCCAGGGCCGTATGGGCCTGGAGGAAATCCTCGCCAAACTCGACACCGGCGCGATTGAGCGTCAGGCCGAGAAAATCAGCGCCAAGGAAGCCTTTGACGTGCTGGTCGTCGGCGGTGGCCCGGCCGGTGCTTCGGCGGCCATCTATGCCGCACGTAAAGGCATCCGCACCGGTGTCGCTGCTGAGCGCTTCGGCGGTCAGGTGCTGGACACCATGGCCATCGAGAACTTCATTTCCGTCCAGGAAACCGAAGGGCCGAAGCTGGCTACGGCGCTGGAAGAACACGTCAAGCAGTACGACGTCGACATCATGAACCTGCAACGTGCCGACAAGTTGATCCCGGGCAAGAACGGTGAGCTGCACGAAGTTCGCTTCGCCAGTGGCGCAACCCTGAAAGCCAAGAGCGTGATCCTCGCGACCGGTGCACGCTGGCGCGAAATGAACGTCCCCGGTGAGCAGGAATACCGCAACAAGGGCGTGGCTTACTGCCCGCACTGCGACGGCCCGCTGTTCAAAGGCAAGCGCGTAGCGGTGATCGGTGGTGGTAACTCGGGCGTTGAAGCGGCCATCGATCTGGCCGGTATCGTCTCGCACGTAACGTTGCTGGAATTCGACGTACAACTGCGCGCCGATGCTGTGTTGCAGCGCAAGCTGCACAGCCTGCCGAACGTCACGGTGATCACCAGTGCGC
>NZ_RAZO01000055.1:0-1555 GCF_004307535.1 Pseudomonas sp. Sample_9 | reverse complement strand
CCCTGCCCGCTGGAGCGGGGCGGGTGTCGCCTGTTACCATTCGCCGCTTGATTGTTCTGCTCTTCATTTTTTCGAGACAAGCCATGACCACCGTCCGCACTCGCATCGCGCCATCGCCTACCGGGGACCCCCACGTAGGTACCGCTTACATCGCATTGTTCAACTACTGCTTTGCCAAGCAGCACGGCGGTGAGTTCATCCTGCGCATCGAAGACACCGATCAGTTGCGTTCGACCCGCGAGTCCGAACAGCAGATCTTCGACGCCCTGCGCTGGCTCGGCATCGACTGGAGCGAAGGCCCGGACGTCGGCGGCCCGCACGGCCCATATCGGCAGAGCGAGCGCGGCGATATCTACCAGAACTACTGCCAGCAACTGGTCGACATGGGCCATGCGTTCCCGTGCTTCTGCACTGCTGAAGAGCTGGACCAGATGCGCGCCGAGCAAATGGCTCGCGGTGAGACTCCACGTTATGACGGCCGTGCGCTCCTGCTGTCGAAAGATGAAGTCGCGGCGCGCCTGGCCGCTGGCGAACCGCACGTGATCCGCATGAAAGTGCCGAGCGAAGGCGTCTGCGTGGTGCCGGACATGCTCCGTGGCGACGTCGAGATCCCGTGGGATCGTATGGACATGCAGGTGCTGATGAAGACCGATGGCCTGCCGACGTACTTCCTCGCCAACGTCGTCGATGACCATCTGATGGGCATCACCCACGTCCTGCGTGGCGAAGAATGGCTGCCATCGGCGCCGAAACTGATTTTGCTGTACGAATACTTCGGCTGGGAACAACCGGAGCTGTGCTACATGCCGCTGCTGCGCAACCCGGACAAGAGCAAGCTGTCCAAGCGCAAGAACCCGACCTCGGTGACGTTCTACGAGCGCATGGGCTTCATGCCGGAAGCGATGCTCAACTACCTCGGGCGCATGGGCTGGTCGATGCCGGACGAGCGCGAGAAGTTCTCGCTGCAGGAAATGGTCGACAACTTCGACCTCAAGCGTGTCTCCCTCGGCGGGCCGATCTTCGACATCGAGAAGCTATCGTGGCTCAACGGCCAGTGGCTGCGCGATCTGCCGGTGGAAGAGTTTGCCGCCCGCGTGCAGAAGTGGGCGTTCAACTCTGAATACATGATGAAAATCGCGCCGCACGTGCAGGGCCGGGTTGAAACGTTCAGCCAGGTCGCACCGCTGGCGGGATTCTTCTTTGCTGGCGGCGTGAATCCGGATGCCAAGCTGTTCGAGTCGAAAAAGCTCTCCGGCGATCAGGTTCGCCAGTTGATGCAGTTGATCCTGTGGAAACTGGAAAGCCTGCGGCAGTGGGAGAAGGACAGCATCACCGCGACGATTCAGGCGGTGGTCGAATCCCTCGAGCTGAAACTGCGCGACGCGATGCCGCTGATGTTTGCTGCGATCACCGGGCAGGCGAGTTCGGTGTCGGTGCTCGATGCGATGGAAATCCTCGGCCCGGATCTCACCCGATTCCGCTTGCGCCAGGCGATTGACCTGCTGGGCGGCGTGTCGAAGAAAGAAAACAAAGAGTGGGAAAAGCTCTTGGGCGC
>NZ_RAZO01000172.1:0-19310 GCF_004307535.1 Pseudomonas sp. Sample_9 | reverse complement strand
ATCGGGCTGCCCAACCGCTCCAGCAACGTCGCCTGCGCACTGCGCGGGTTCTGGTTGCCGGTGGGGGTGTTGCGGATGTAGCGGCCGTCCGACTGCAGACTCCAGCTGTGGGTGTTGTCGGTCAGGTACAGCTCCAGCTCCTTCTTGACGCGGGTCAGCAGCTTCTTGCCTTCCACGGGGAAGCAGGTCTCGACGCGCTTGTCGAGGTTGCGCTCCATCCAGTCGGCGCTGGAGAGGAACATCTGCTCGTCGCCGCCGTTGAGGAAGTAGAACACCCGCGTGTGCTCGAGGAAGCGGCCGATGATCGAGCGCACATGAATGTTGTGCGAGACCCCGGCGATGCCCGGACGCAGGCAGCACATGCCGCGCACCACCAGATCGATGCGCACGCCGGACTGGCTGGCCTTGTACAGCGCGCGGATGATCTTCGGATCGGTCAGCGAGTTGAACTTGGCGATGATGTGCGCCGGTTTGCCTTCGAGGGCGAACTGGGTTTCGCGGGCAATCATGTCGAGCATGCCCTTCTTCAGGGTGAACGGCGCATGCAGCAGCTTTTTCATGCGCAGTGTCTTGCCCATGCCGATCAACTGGCTGAACAGTTTGCCGACGTCTTCGCACAAGGCGTCGTCGGAGGTCAGCAGGCTGTAGTCGGTGTAGAGCTTGGCGTTACCGGCGTGGTAGTTGCCGGTGCCAAGGTGCGCGTAGCGGACGATTTCGCCAGCCTCACGGCGCAGGATCAGCATCATCTTGGCGTGGGTCTTGAAGCCGACCACTCCGTAGATCACCACCGCACCGGCCGCTTGCAGACGGCTGGCCAGTTGCAGGTTGGATTCTTCGTCGAAGCGCGCACGCAGCTCGATCACCGCGGTGACTTCCTTGCCGTTACGCGCGGCGTCGACCAGCGCATCGACGATTTCCGAGTTGGCGCCGGAGCGGTAAAGCGTTTGCCGTACGGCCAACACATGCGGGTCTTTCGCGGCCTGACGCAGCAGGTCGACCACCGGGGTGAACGACTCGAACGGGTGCAGCAAGAGGATGTCCTGCTTGCTGACCACACTGAAGATGTTTTCGCTGTTCTGCAGCAGTTTCGGGATCTGCGGGGTGAACGGCGTGTATTGCAGCTCCGGATGGCTGTCCAGACCGGTGATGCTGAACAGGCGCGTCAGGTTGACCGGGCCGTTGACCTGATACAGCTCGGTCTCGCTCAGGTTGAACTGCTTGAGCAGGTAGTCCGAGAGGTGTTTCGGGCAAGTGTCGGCGACTTCCAGACGCACCGCGTCACCGTAGCGCCGCGAGAACAACTCGCCACGCAGAGCGCGGGCCAAGTCTTCGACGTCTTCGGAATCGAGCGCCAGGTCGGCGTTTCGGGTCAGACGGAACTGGTAGCAGCCTTTCACCTTCATGCCCTGGAACAGGTCATCGGCGTGGGCGTGGATCATCGACGACAGGAACACATAGTTGTCGCCAGCGCCGCCGACTTCTTCCGGGACCTTGATGATCCGTGGCAGCAGGCGCGGCGCCGGAATGATCGCCAGACCGGAATCGCGCCCGAAGGCGTCGATGCCTTCGAGCTCGACGATGAAGTTCAGGCTCTTGTTCACCAGCAGCGGGAACGGGTGCGTCGGGTCGAGGCCGATCGGGGTGATGATCGGCGCGATCTCGTCGCGGAAATAGCGGCGAACCCAGGTCTTGAGCTTGGTCGTCCAGTTGCGCCGACGGATGAAGCGCACCTGATGCTTTTCCAGCTCCGGCAGGAGGATGTCGTTGAGGATCGCGTACTGGCGGTCGACGTGACCGTGGACCAGCTCGCTGATCCGCGCCAGCGCCTGATGCGGCTGCAAGCCGTCAGCGCCGGCCTGTTCGCGGGCAAAAGTGATCTGCTTTTTCAGCCCGGCGACGCGAATTTCGAAGAATTCGTCGAGGTTGCTGGAGAAGATCAGCAGGAACTTCAGCCGCTCCAGCAACGGGTAGGACTCGTCCAGCGCCTGTTCCAGCACGCGGATGTTGAACTGCAATTGCGAAAGCTCGCGGTGGATGTACAGGCTGCTGTCATCCAGGCCGGGAATGGCGATCGCCGGTACCGCCACAGCGGTTTCGGCAACCGGCGCGGGTGGCGCAGGCTCCAGTTCCGGCGGGGTTTCGGTGATTTGCTCGACCACCGGCTGAGCTTCTTTTACGGCAACTTCAGTGAGTCCTTCGGTATTCATGGAATGTTCCTGGGAGGGCTATTTCTGCTCTCGTAACAATTGAGCGGCACGAACGGCAAAGTAAGTCAGGATGCCATCTGCACCGGCACGTTTAAAGGCGGTCAGTGACTCGAGGATCACCGCTTCGCTCAACCAGCCATTCTGGATAGCGGCCATGTGCATGGCGTATTCGCCACTGACCTGATAGACGAAGGTCGGCACCTTGAAGGCATCTTTGACCCGAAAAAGAATGTCCAGGTAGGGCATGCCCGGTTTCACCATGACCATGTCCGCGCCTTCAGACAAGTCGGCACCGACTTCATGCAGCGCTTCGTCACTGTTGGCCGGGTCCATCTGATAAGAAGCCTTGTTGGCCTTGCCCAGGTTCGACGCCGAACCCACCGCATCGCGAAAAGGCCCGTAGTAGGCGCTGGCGTACTTGGCCGAGTAGGCCATGATGCGCACGTTGACGTGGCCGGCGATTTCCAGCGCCTCACGAATCGCCTGGATGCGACCGTCCATCATGTCCGATGGCGCCACCACCTGCGCGCCGGCTTCGGCGTGGGACAGCGCCTGACGCACCAGCGCATCGACGGTGATGTCGTTCTGCACGTAGCCGTCTTCGTCGAGAATGCCGTCCTGACCGTGGGTGGTGAACGGGTCCAGCGCGACGTCAGTGATCACGCCCAGCTCCGGGAACCGCTCACGCAGGGCGCGCGTGGCACGCTGGGCGATGCCTTCAGGGTTCCACGCTTCGGCAGCATCGAGGGATTTCAGCTCAGGCGGGGTGACCGGGAACAGCGCCAGCGCCGGAATGCCCAGCTCGACCCATTTCGCCGCTTCTTCAAGCAGCAGATCAATGCTCAGTCGCTCGACGCCCGGCATCGAAGCCACGGCTTCGCGGCGGTTTTCACCGTCGAGCACGAACACCGGCAGGATCAGGTCATCGACCGTCAATACGTTTTCACGCACCAGGCGCCGCGAAAAATCATCACGACGATTGCGGCGCAGACGAGTGGCAGGGAACAGACGATTGGCGGGGGTAAAGCTCACGGCAGACTCCTGAGCCCGGGCAAACGGGCGAGCGTGACAGTTATAGACGGCCATTATGACTAACAGATGACAGTTATGTGTGCTCTGTGACAGGTAGCCGCAATCCATTGTCGATGTAGGAAATGTTCACGTCGAGACACATTTGGACACTTTCATGAATGTGCCCGAAGGGTTAGGCTGCGCGTTCATTTCGCCAGCACCCAGACAATGCTCCAACAATTTCTGCACGACTTTGGCTACTTTGCCTTGTTTCTCGGCACGTTCTTCGAAGGCGAAACCATTCTGGTGCTCGCAGGCTTCCTTGCGTTCCGTGGATACATGGACATCAACCTGGTGGTGGTCGTGGCGTTCTTCGGCAGTTATGCCGGCGACCAGCTGTGGTACTTCCTGGGGCGCAAGCACGGGCGCAAATTGCTTGCGCGCAAACCGCGCTGGCAGATGATGGGCGACCGTGCGCTGGAGCACATCCGCAAACATCCGGACATCTGGGTCCTGAGCTTCCGCTTCGTTTATGGCCTGCGCACGGTGATGCCGGTGGCGATCGGCCTGTCCGGTTATCCACCGGGACGTTACTTGCTGCTCAATGGCATCGGCGCGGCGATCTGGGCCACCGCGCTGGCTGCGGCGGCTTACCACTTCGGCGCAGTGCTGGAAGGCATGCTCGGCAGCATCAAGAAGTACGAGCTGTGGGTGCTCGGCGCCTTGCTTATCCTCGGGCTGGGCCTGTGGCTGCGGCGCCGCTTCAAGAATGCGCAACTGGCGAAGAAAATCTATCAGGACGAGCAACTCGCCAAGGCCGCCGAGGCAGAGCAGTTGCGCCAGGCCGAAGCGCCCCCTCCTGCCGGCCCGAAAACGCCAGCCGAATAAGCCATTCGCTGGCGGCTGCCATGCGCAGTCCAGGCAAATAATGAACACCCCGCCGCCGTTGCGATCCATTGAGAGAGCGCTCTGTTCCCGCGCGCGTCAGCCATGCCCCTATGGCCACGCGCGACGATTTAAGGGACATTGAGCGCCATGAATCTGGAGAGAAGCCCATGAGCAAAAAAGTTGCAGTGATCCTGTCCGGCAGTGGCGTGTACGACGGCGCCGAAATCCAGGAAAGTGTCATCACCCTGCTGCGCCTCGACCAGCGCGGCGCACAGGTGCAGTGCTTCGCGCCGAACATCGCGCAATTGCATGTGATCAATCACCTGACCGGCGAAGAAATGCCGGAATCGCGCAACGTGCTGGTGGAGTCGGCGCGCATTGCCCGGGGCAACGTCAAGGATATCCGCGATGCCGACGTCGAGGACTTCGACGCACTGATCGTGCCCGGCGGATTTGGCGCAGCGAAGAACCTGTCGAACTTCGCCATCGAAGGCGCCGGCTGCACCGTGCAACCTGAAGTGCTGGCCCTGGCCGAAGCGTTTGCCGAAGCGGGCAAACCGGTCGGGCTGATCTGCATCTCCCCGGCGCTGGCTGCAAAAATCTATGGCCCGGGCGTGACCTGCACCATCGGCAACGACGCCGACACCGCTGCGGCCATGAACAAGATGGGCGCCACCCACGAAGAGTGCGCAGTGACGGAAATCGTCGAAGACAAGGCGCGCAAACTGGTCACCACCCCGGCGTACATGCTGGCGCAGACCATCAGTGAAGCGGCTTCGGGGATCAACAAACTGGTCGACCGCGTGCTCGAACTGACTCACGAAAACGACGCCTGAATCAAAAGATCGCAGCCTTCGGCAGCTCCTACAGGTTCCGTGTCGCGCCGTGATATTGCGGCATACACCGCCCCTGTAGGAGCTGCCGCAGGCTGCGATCTTTTCAGGGCTTGCGAGTGAGTCGGGTCAGAATCCGGTCCAGCGCATTGGCAAACGCCTGCTTTTCACGCTCGCCAAACGGCGCCGGGCCGCCGCTCATCTGGCCCTGCTCCCTCAGATCGGTAAACAGGTTACGCACCGCCAGGCGTTCGCCCATGTTCTGCGCATCGAACTCCTTGCCGCGTGGATCCAGCGCCGCCACGCCCTTCTTCACCAGCCGATCGGCCAGTGGAATATCGCTGCAGATCACCAGTTCGCCCGGCACCGCATGCTCGACCAGATAATCATCCGCCGCATCCGGCCCGCTCGGCACCACAATCAGTTTGACGATCGCCAGCCCCGGCTTGATCTGCGGCTGCCCGGCCACCAGCACCACTTCGAACTGGCGCTTTAACGCGAACTTCACCACCAGATCCTTCGCCGCCCGCGGACAGGCGTCAGCATCGATCCATACACGCATGTTCTTGCCTCCAAAAAATTCGCGAGCAGGCTCGCTCCCACAGGATACATACCGAACCTGTGGGAGCGAGCCTGCTCGCGAATATGAGCGCAGCGAATGCCTTTATGCAGCCGAAACCCGACGCTTCTCCGCCACCCAACTGCGCCCATACAGCACAGCAATCGCCACAATCGCCACCACCTGCGCGGTCAGCGAATAGGCATCGGCATGGATCCCCAGCCAGTCGAATTCAAAGAACGCCACTGGCCGTGTGCCGAAGATCCCGGCTTCCTGCAAGGCCTTGACGCCATGCCCGGCAAACACCACCGACAACGCGCACAACAGCGCGGCGTTGATGCTGAAGAACAGCGTCAGCGGCAGTTTCGCCGAGCCGCGCAGAATCACCCACGCCAGGCCGACCAGCAGCACCATCGCCGTCGCACCGCCAGCCAGCACGGCGTTGTGCCCGGCCGGCCCGGCCTGCAGCCACAGGGTTTCGTAGAACAGGATCACTTCGAACAATTCGCGGTAGACCGAGAAGAACGCCAGGATCGCAAAACCGAAGCGACCACCGCCGCCGACCAGGCTGCTTTTGATGTAATCCTGCCAGGCCGCCGCGTGACGGCGGTCATGCATCCACACGCCGAGCCACAACACCATGACGCTGGCAAACAGCGCGGTGGCGCCTTCCAGCAACTCACGCTGCGAACCGCTGACGTCGATCACATACGCCGCCAGCGCCCAGGTGCCCAAGCCTGCCAGCAAGGCCAGACCCCAACCGACGTTGACGCTGCGCACCGCTGACTGCTGGCCGGTGTTGCGCAGGAAGGCGAGGATCGCCGCCAGCACCAGAATCGCTTCCAGACCTTCGCGCAGCAGAATCAGCAGACCGGAGATGTAACTCAGCGACCAGCTCAGACCATCGCTGCCCAGCAGGCCGGCGGATTCCTTGAGTTTGGCCTTGGCCGCGTCCAGACGCTGCTCGGCCTGCTCGACGGGCAGACCGTCCTGCAGCGACTGCCGGTACGCCATCAGTGATTTTTCGGTGTCCTTGCGCACGTTGGCATCGACGTTATCCAGCGAGCTTTCGACCAGTTCGAAGCCTTCCAGATACGCCGCTACCGACAGGTCATAGGCCTGATCATGTTCACCAGCGCGGTAGGCCGCGAGGCTCTTGTCCAGCGTGGCGGCGGTGTAATCGAGCAACTGCGCCGGCCCGCGCTTGACCTGCGGTGGTTGTGCGCGCTGCGCCCGGAACGTCGCCGCAACCTCTGCGCCCTCCGCCGCCTGCACTTCGGCCGGGGTCTGGCGGGCCAGGTCGGCGATGTTGTAGACCTTGTCGGACTTGGCGGCTGCCGCATCGGCACTGAAGCCGGCGATGTAGGTGGCCAGATCCCAGCGCTGGCGATCATCGAGCTGATCGGCAAACGCCGGCATGTCGGTGCCTTCGACACCCTGGCCGAGGGTGCTGTAAATCGCGTACAGGCTCAAGTGATCCATGCGCGCAGCGTCGCGCAGGTTGGCTGGCGCAGGGGTCAGACCGACGCCGGCCGGGCCGTCGCCAGCGCCAGTGTCGCCATGGCACACCGAGCAGTTCTGCGCATACAACGGCGCGCCGCGTGTCGGGTCTGGAGTGATGATCGGTGCCTGACTGACTTCATAAGCCACCGCCAGTTTCGCCCCCAACTGTCGGGCCTGACGGGCGACATCAGCACCGTCCTGCTTCGCACTGATGGCTGCGTGCAAAGACTCCACGCCCTGTTCCAGCGCGACTTTTTCCGGTTTGGCTGGCAATGCCGTGATCAAGCCTTGCAGGACCTGGGTGAATTCCAGCTGCTCGCGGTATTCGCCGTCGTCGATGACTTTGCCTGCCGCGACCGTTGGCGGGTAATCGGCACTGATGTAATCGAGCAGGTGCAACGCTTGCGGCGCGCCTTCCACGGTATCGGCCAGCAGCGGCAGGCTGCTCAGGGACAATAACGGGAACAGCAGCCAGGCCAGCAATCGGGACGAGGCAGTCATGAACGAATCTCAAATGGAAATGCGAAGTTACATATTGTTCACTTCGCAGACGTTTCTCTCAAGCTTTGTCGGTGTCGGCAGGGAATGATTCATATCGTTGAAGCGATGTGCCACCATCGACTCCAATAACGTGAATGCTCCCCATTTGCTCAAGGAAGCCCCCTTTCAATGCGCCACTGCCTGCTGCTTCCCCTGCTGCTGACCACCATTACACAACTGGCGGGTTGCGCGGCTTATCGCAATTACGATCTGGAGCTGGAACAGACCACCGAGCAATTGAAGCAAGGCAATGTCGCCGGCTCACTGGCTTTGCTTGAAACACATAACCCGGACGAGCAAAAGGATCTGCTCTATTACTTCGAGAAAGGTGCGGTGTTGAGTGCGGGCGGCGAACTGCCGCAGAGTCAGGCGGCATGGCGCAGTGCCGAGCAAATGGTGGTCGAACGCCAGGACACCATTGAAACCACCGGCGACAAACTCTTGGCCGCCATGGGTAATCACTGGGGCAGCATCATCAATGACAAGCTGCGCCGCTACGACGGCTATGACTATGAAAAAGTCATGCTGACCACGCAGATGGCCCTCAACCAGCTGGCCGTGAACGACTTCGACGGCGCCCGCACCGACATCAAGAAAACCCATGAGCGCGAAGCGCTGATCGCTCGGCAGCGCGAGCTCGAATATGAGCGCGTCGAAGAGGTAGCGAAAAAGCAGGGTGTGCGCGTGCATTACAAGGATTTGCAGGGTTATCCGGTAGTCATGCTGGACGCGCCGGCGGTGATCGCCTTGAAGAACGGCTACCAAAGCGCGTTCAGTCACTACCTCGCGGGCTTTACATATGAAGCGCTCGGGGAAAAGAATCTCGCCGCGCCAGGCTATCGCCAAGCCATCGAATTACGCCCGGATCTGCCGTTCTTCCAGCAGGCATTGCGTGACCTCGACAGTCCCGGCCTCAAGAGTGACGAAAGCGACGTGCTGATCATCGTGCAAAGCGGCCTCGCTCCCGCACGCAGTTCGCTGCGTGTGCCGTACCCGGTGAAGCTGGCAGACGGTCAGGTCATTGTCGCCAACATCTCGTTCCCGGTGATGGTGCCCGACACTTCAACGCCGTCGTTCAATCAGATCGGCATCGATGGACGGCAGAAGAAACTGATACCGGTCAACAGCATCACCGACATGTCCTTGCGTACGCTGCGCGATGACATGCCCGGCATCATCCAGCGCACCACCTACCGAGCCTTTCTGGCCGCCGATGTGCAAGCCACCGACAACCGACGCGACCCGAGCAAAGCATCGTACGTGACCCATTGGGATGGTTTCGAACAAGCCGATACGCGTACCTGGCGCACCCTGCCCAATCTGACTCAGGTAATGCGCCTGCGCCTGAAGAAAGGTGAACATGCGATCACTCTGCCCCACGTCAACAACGCCGCGCCGCTGAAGATCCGGATTGATCAGAACCGCCAGGTCATCACCCTGCGCGCCCTCGGCGATCGGGTTTTCGCCAATGGCAGCGCGTTCGGACCCGGTAAAACAGCGGCCGAACGCGTCGTGAACAACTTGACCAAATGATGGCACGAGCCTTTGTTAGGCCACTAAAAAGACATTACATCGCCACCATCCCGCGCTTATAATGCCGCGCCCTCGCCCAGCGAGCCGGCATCAAAAGCTCCTCACCCATGAGGAATTGGCAGGAGGCCAGCGCCGCCGTCGATAGGTCACACCAGCCCGACCAGCACACGCGGCTGCAAGTTTTGTTACTCAGGGAAGAAGTACCCATGGCATTCCGCGCTCCCATGCTGCTCGCGCTCAGCGCCGTCACGCTGCTGTCCGGCTGCGCAGCGTTTCGCAACTACGATTCCGAACTGGCCCAGACCAATCAGCAACTGGCTTCCGGCAACGTCGACGCGGCGCTGACCCTGCTGGAAAAGAACAACACCGGCACCGACAAAGACCTGCTCTATTACTTCGAGAAAGGTGAACTGCTGCGCGCCAAGGGCGATCTGTCGGGCAGCCAGAACGCCTGGGGCAGTGCCGACCAGGTAGTCGGTCAGTGGGAAGACGCGGTCAAGCTCGACTCGGCCAAATACTTGGCACAGTTCGGCAGCTTCATCGTCAACGACAAGGTGCGTCGCTACGAAGGCTATGACTACGAGAAAGTCATGCTGACCACGCAGATGGCCCTGAACCTGCTGGCGGTCAACGATTTCGATGGCGCCCGTACGGCGATCAAAAAGACCCACGAACGCGAAGCAGTGATCGCCGACCTGCGCGACAAGGAATACCTCAAGAGCGAAGAAGAGGCCGAGAAAGAAGGCATCAAGACCCAGTACAAGGATTTGCAGGGTTATCCGGTGGCCAGCCTCGACGCGCCGGAAGTGGTCGGCTTGAAGAACAGCTACCAGAGTGCGTTCAGCCATTACCTGGCCGGTTTCGTCTACGAAGCCCTGGGCGAGAAGGATCTGGCCGCGCCGGGTTATCGCAAGGCTGCCGAACTGCGCCCAAACACGCCGCTGCTCGAGCAGGCGCTGGTCAATCTCGACAAGCCTTCCAAATCCGATGACAGCGACATTCTCATCGTCGTGCAGAGCGGTCTGGCCCCGGCCCGCGACTCGATTCGCGTACCGCTGCCGCTGCCGATTTCCAACAACGTGGTGATCACTCCGCTGTCGTTCCCGATCATCAAACAGGACACCTCCACCGCGCCTTTTGCGCAGATCGGTGTCGACGGCAAGCAGGTCGACCTGACCGCGCTGAACAGCACCACCGCCATGTCCCGTCGCGCCCTGCGCGATGACATGCCGGGGATCATCGTGCGCACCACCGTGCGCGCGATCACCAAAGGTGTGGCGCAGAAACAGATCAACGAAACCAACCCGCTGGCCGGTCTCGCCGTGGGTATTTCTTCAGCGGTGCTTGAAGGTGCCGATACCCGTACATGGCGCACCCTGCCGGACAATACCCAAGTGGTGCGTCTGCGCCTGAAAAAAGGTGAGCATCAGGTTACCCTGCCGAGCGCCGTCGGCGGCTCGGTGGTCAAGGTCACCGTCGACCAGCGCTACCAAGTGATCAGCCTGCGTGCCGTGGGCAACCAGGTATTCGCTGGCGGCATCGCTGCTCACGTAATGCCGAGCGCTGCCGCGACCAACGTCGCCAGCCTCAAACAACCTTAAGAACGGAGTCTTTGCAATGCGCTTGAAGATCATCGCCGTCGCCGCCCTCGCCTTGCTGGCCGGCTGCGCCACCCCGCCACCGCCGGAGCCGGGCAGCGCCGCGAGCAAAGTCGTGGCCATGGGCCCGCAGAAACACATCGTCGTCGGCGCCATGCGCGTGGCTCGTGAAAACGGCTTCATGACCGTCAACGTGCAGTTGAGCAACACCCTCAACAGCAACAAGATTTTCTACTACCGCTTCGCCTGGCTTGGCGCCGAAGGTTTCCCGGTTGCCGAAGAAGAAGTGTGGAAAAGCCAGATGATGTACGGCGCCCAGACCAGCTTCATTCAGGCCATCGCGCCGACCCCGAAAGCCGTGGATTTCCGTCTGGAAATCAAGACGCCGTAAACCCGCCACCCTATTTCTGCTTGAGAGAGCTTTCTCATGTTTGCACGCTTTTCCTGCATCGCCGTCATCGCCCTGCTCGCCTCCGGTTGCGCCAACACCTCGCCGACCCTGGGCAGCAAGAACATCAGCTACGGCGACACCAAAGCGGTTGAAACCGTGACCAACGAATTCGGTTCGACCGACCTGCAAATGATCGCCGAGTCGATGACTCGCTCGCTGGCCCAGTCCGGCATTCTGCAGGGCCGTCCGGTGGTTCAGGTCTACGATGTGAAGAACAAGACCAGCGAGTACATCGACACCCGCGAAATCACCACCAGCATCAAGACTCAGTTGATGAAGACCGGTGTTGCGCGCTTCGCCAGCGACAACAATGCGATGCAGAGCCAGGTTGACCAGCTCAAGCTGCAAAACCAGAGCGGCCTGTACAAGAAAAGCACCGTGGCCAAGACCGGCAACATGGTTGCCGCCAAGTACCGCATCGAAGGCTCGATCAGCTCGATCGTCAAGCGCAGCAGCGACTACAAGGACGTCTTCTACAAATTCAGCCTGCAGTTGATCGACGTCGAAAGCGGTCTGGCCGAGTGGATGGACGAAAAAGAGATCCGCAAAACCACGGAGCGTTAATCGATGCGCACATGGATTGGCATGATGGCCCTGGCTTGCGCGTTCAGCGCGCAGGCGGCCCCGAAGGTAGCGGTGACGGATCTGGCGTATCAGGAGCGCGTGGAGCAATACATCCACATCGTTTCGGCGCAGAGCAATCACCGCGAGAGTTACTACAGCGCCAGCGGTTCTTCGAGCTACAACGAGATCGAAGCGACCACCAGCTACATCGAACAGGGCGAGTTGCGCAAATTCACCGGCGACATCAAGGGTGAAATCCTGCGTACCGGCATGTTCCAGCTGGTGCAGGGCACGCCGTATACCGCCTCATCCAAAGGCGATGTGTATGACGTGATCAAGCGCATCAAGGCCGGCAACTTCAAAGGGGCCGACTACGTGCTGTTCGGCACTGTGTCCGACATCGACTTCACCCAGGACATCAATGAGCTGGCGCACACCGACAGCTACTCGGCGGTGCTGGGCCTGACGCTGGTGGCGGATTTCAGTCTGATCAACACCAAGACCTACGAGATCACCTCGGCCTTCACGGCGATGGGCGAAGCGCAGGACACCAAACTGGTGAACCATCGCGACATCAAGATCTCGCTGAACCGTCCGCGGGTGGTGCGCGAGGTGTCGAAGGCCTTGGGCGAAGACGTGGCCGGGCAACTGAGCATGCAGCTCGGTGGTGGTGACGGTTATGAGCAGCCGCGTGAAGCGCCGCAGCGCAACAATCTGCCGCGTGACACGGCGCCGGTGATTTTACGCTGAGCCGGATCTGACAACTTTTGTGGCGAAGGGCTCTGTGGCGAGGGGATTTATCCCCGTTGGGTCGCGAAGCGGCCCTCGTTATTGATGCAAGACGATTGGGACTGCTGCGCAGTCCAACGGGGATAAATCCCCTCGCCACAAAAGCTCGCTTGCCCCGATGTCTCGGTAGAAATGAAAAAGGCGACCTCTTGAGGTCGCCTTTTTTTGCCCGAGCGGTTTACGCCGCCGCTTTGCGCAACGTCGCCATGAACGCCGCCGCGCCAATGAACAATCCGGCAAAGGTGCGGTTCATGCGCTTCTGCTGCTTGGGCGTGCGCAGCAGGCGCAGCACCTTCGACGCCAGTCCGGTGTAGCCGGCCATGACAATCAGGTCGACGAACACCATGGTCACGCCGATCAGCAGATACTGAATCAGCAGCGGCGCATGGGGATTGATGAACTGCGGCAACACCGCGAGCATGAACACCAACGCCTTGGGGTTGCTGATATTCACCAGAAAGCCGCGAAACACCAGGGCCAGTGGCTTGCCGATCGGCCGCACTGCGGCGTCATCGCTCATGTCCATGGGCAGCGCGCGCCATTGCTTGATCGCCAGGTAAACCAGATAGGCGACACCGAACCATTTGATCGCATGAAACGCTGTGGCCGAAGCGGTAAGCACAGCGCCAACACCCGCGCCGACGATCGCGATCTGCACCGCCAGACCGATCTGCAGGCCCAGTGCGTTCCAATAGCCGCGCCAGAATCCGTATTGCAGACCGCTGGACATCGACGCGATGGCGCCCGCGCCCGGGGACAGGCTGATCACCCAGCAGGCGGCAAAGAATGCCAGCCATGTTTGAAGCTCCATCGCATACCTCGGCCGATGCTTGTGACAAATGCCTAAGCTAATGCGGCTTCGTGTGGATGACTACCAGTTTTTTGCTAAATATTGCGGGAAGCTGAGGGCCCCTTCGCGAGCAGGCTCGCTCCCACAGGAGGAACGCATTCCAATGTGGGAGCGAGCCTGCTCGCGAAGGCGTCGGAACAGACGACGTAGAAATTACTTCTCAAACCCGCTGGAAGGAAACACATCGGTCCCGCGCCAACGCCGCACCGAACGCTGGAAGAACAGGCTGTTCGGCACCTGCACCATGGCGCTGCCGGTACCGAGTTCTTCGGCCTCGACCAGCGTGGTGTAGAGCAGATTGATCGCGATCACCCGGCCTTTGACGCCAGGCTTGTCGGTGGTGTCCACCAGCTCGACCACGTCGCCGAGGCGGAACGGCCCGACGGTGAAGATCAGAATGGCGCAGAGCAGGTTCGACAGCACACTCCACATCGCAAAGAACGCCACCGCCGCCACCGCGACAAATCCCGACAGCGCCGTCCACAGCACCGTGGCCGAAACGCCGAGGCGCTCAAGCACGAAGAGCAGCGCGCTGCCCATGATCAGCCAGCGCAACACGCCACGCAGCGGCATCAGCAACTGCGGCGGAAACGGATAGCGCTCACCCAGGCGAGTGAGGCCTTTGGCGACGAAACGCTGGGTCAGGTAACCGGCCAGCAGAATCAGCAGAATCTGCGCGGTGAACCAGAGCGGTTCGACCCACACCGCCGCAAAGGGCAGCTTGAAGGCTTCCATCAGGACAACGCCTCCAGCTCCGCCTGCATGCTTTCCAGGGTTTCCAGCGCTTCCATCCAGGCTTCTTCCAGCTCGGCTTCACGCACCTTCAACTTAGCCTGTTCGGCGAGCAGATCACGCAATTCATTCTTGCGTGCCGGCTCGTAGATATCGCTGTCACCCAGGCTGGCATCGACCTTGGCCAGTTTCTCGTGCAGCTTGCCCAGTTCGGCTTCGAGCTTGTCGGCCTCGCGCTTGTGCGGCGCCAGTTGCTGACGCAACGCTGCCGCCGCTTGGCGTTGCGCTTTCTTGTCGGTCTTGTCCGGGTTGATCGGCGTGTTGCTGACCGGCGCATTGCGCTGACGGTATTCCACCAGCCAACGTGCGTAGTCTTCGAGATCGCCATCGAACTCTTCGACCTTTCCGTCAGCGACCAGATAGAAGTTGTCGGTGGTGCTCTTGAGCAAGTGCCGATCGTGAGAGACCACCAGCACCGCGCCGCTGAATTCCTGCAGGGCCATGGTCAGCGCCAGACGCATTTCCAGGTCGAGGTGGTTGGTCGGTTCGTCGAGCAGCAGCAGGTTCGGCCGCTCCCAGGCGATCAGCGCGAGGGCCAGACGGGCCTTCTCGCCGCCGGAGAAATTCAGCACCGGCTCATCGATGCGTGCGCCCCGGAAGTCGAAGCCGCCGAGGAAGTCGCGCAGGGTCTGCTCGCGCTCACCCGGCGCCAGACGCTGCAAATGCAGCAATGGGCTGGCCTTGGCGTCGAGCGAGTCGAGCTGATGCTGGGCAAAGTAGCCGACCACGGTGTTTTCGCCACGGGTCAGGCGCCCGGCCAGCGGTTCGAGCTCGCCGGCGAGGTTCTTGATCAGCGTCGATTTACCCGCACCGTTCGGCCCAAGCAGACCGATCCGCGCACCCGGGGTCAGTTGCAGCTTGACCTTCTCGAGGATGGTCTTGTCGCCATAACCCAAGCGCGCATCGGACAGGTCGATCAGCGGACTGGAGATCTTGGTCGACTCGCGGAAGACGAAGTCGAACGGCGAATCGACGTGGGCCGCCGACAATTCTTCCATGCGCTCCAGCGCCTTGATCCGGCTCTGCGCCTGACGGGCCTTGGTCGCTTGCGCCTTGAAGCGGGCGATGTAGCTTTCCATGTGCGCACGCTGCGCCTGCTGCTTCTCGTAGGCTTGTTGCTGCTGGGCCAGACGCTCGGCGCGGGCGCGCTCAAACGCGGTGTAGCCGCCCCGGTAGAGGGTCAGTTTGCGCTGATCGACATGGGCGACGTGATCGACCACTTCGTCGAGGAAATCCCGGTCGTGGGAAATCAGCAGCAAGGTGCCCGGATAACTCTTCAGCCACTCTTCGAGCCAGATGATCGCATCGAGGTCCAAGTGGTTGGTCGGTTCGTCGAGCAGCAGCAGATCCGACGGGCACATGAGTGCCTGCGCCAGATTCAGACGCATCCGCCAGCCACCGGAGAAATCGCCTACCTGACGGTCCATCTGCTCATTGGTGAAACCGAGTCCGGCGAGCAACTTGCGCGCCCGCGCATCGGCGGTGTAACCGTCGGCGCTGTCGAGTTCGGCATGCAGGCGCGCCAGTGCGGTGCCGTCGTGGGCCTCCTCGGCGGCGGCAAGCTCGCGTTGCACCTCGCGCAGACGCAGGTCGCCATCGAGCACATAATCAACCGCCAGGCGCTCAAGAGTGTCGACCTCCTGGCGCATATGCGCGATACGCCAGTCGGCCGGCAGCAGGCAGTCGCCCGAATCCGGGTGCAACTCGCCGCGCAGCAGGGCGAACAGGCTGGATTTGCCGGCACCGTTGGCGCCGATGAGGCCGGCTTTGTGGCCGGCGTGCAGGGTCAGCTCGGCGTCTTCTAGCAGACGTTGCGGGCCACGCTGTAAAGTCAGGTTCTGAAGTCGGATCATAATGGCGGCGGAGTCTACCAGCTTCGCTCACAACTGGCGCGAGTAGCACGATGTCCTCTGACCTGTGGAGCTTTGCCCTTGATGTCTACGCCCGACCGGGCGTGGAAGATGCCTGCCTGCAATTGCAAACGGCGGGCGCCAATGTCTGCCTGTTGCTTTGCGGTTTATGGCTGGAGCAGCGTGCGGTGACCTGCGATGAACCGCGCGTGCGCTTGCTCAGGGCCTTGACCGCGCCGTGGGATGTCGAGGTGGTGCAGCCTCTGCGAACCCTGCGCATGCAATGGAAAGCGCGGGCCGTCGATGATGCGGTGGTGGCAGGCATGCGCGAGCAGATCAAGTCACTGGAGCTTGAAGCTGAGCGAACCTTGCTGTCACGGCTGGAAGGTGTGGCGCAGGAGTGGACGCGCAACGATGCAGGTTCGGTGACCTGGCTTGAGGGCTTAGCCGGCAATGCCGCCAGCCTGAGCCGCGACGCGCTGCAAGTGCTGCGCGTCGCGGCGACCGGCACTTAGGAAGCGCTGGTCGGGGTGCTGCTGACATTCGACGAGGCGGCTGGCGCTGGCGCAGTCGAAGGGGTCGAGTGAGTGGCGGACGACGGTGCCGAGGCAGCTGGGGCAGCCGGGGTCGCCACAGGTGCAGGCTTGGCTGCTGGAGCGGCAGCCGGTTTGGTCGCGGCTGGCTTGGCAGCTGCAGGCTTTTTCACCGCTGGTTTTGCGGCTGGCTTGGCGGCCGGCTTTGCAGCAGCGGTCGCAGGCTTGGCAGCAGCGGGTTTCGCAGCTGGCTTGGCGGCCGGTTTCGCAGCGGTTTTTGCCGCAGGTTTTGCTGCCGATGTTGCGGCTGGTTTGGCAGCCGGTTTTACCGCCACTTTCGCAGCAGGTTTGGCGGCGGCCGGCTTGGCCGCAGTCTTGGCAGCAGGCTTCGCAGCGGCGGTCTTCGCAGCAGGTTTTGCTGCTGGTTTCGCTGCTGCTTTGGCAGCAGGTTTGGCGGCTGCGGTTTTTGCCGGTGCAGCTTTGCTCGCGGCCGGTTTTGCCGCGGCTTTGGCAGGGGTGGCTTTCACTGCTGGCTTGGCTGCAGCAGGTTTGGCTGCGGTGGTTTTAGCCGCCGGTTTTGCCGCGCTCGCCGCCGGCTTCTTCGCTGCAGTTTTTGCCGCTGGTTTGGCAGCCGCTTTCACTGGCGCCTTGGCCGCTGGTTTGGCGGCGGTTTTCGCAACAGCAGGTTTCGCCGCAGCGGTCTTCGCCGGGGCTTTGCTTGCAGCAGGCTTGGCAGCGACTTTCTTCGCTGGTGCTGCTGCCGGTTTGGCCGAACGCGACGACAGAACCTTGCCCACTGCTTCCTGCACGCGACCAACACCTTGGGCCAGTTTCAGGCTTTCCTGGGCATCGCGCTTGAGCTGCAGAATGTAGCTGCGGGTCTCGGACTGACGATCTTTCAAAGCGTCGAGCAAGTCTTCGAGTTCTTTCACGGCAGCCTTGGCCTTGTTCTGTGCCTTGGCTTTGCCGGCGGTGGCGGCGTCCTGCAATTTGGTGCGCGATTTGTGCAGTTTTTCCTGCGCCTTGCCACGCTGTTTTTCCAGCTTGGCGAGCAGTTTTTCAGCATCAGCCAAGGCTTGCGAGCAAGCGTTTTCCAAATGCTCGAGCAGGCTGCCCGACAACTGTTGGAGTAAGTGCAACGGAGTATTTACAGGCTTCTTGGTGGCCGACATGGTTTACCTCCTGGCTGACGTGAGTGCGGCTCATACTAGACCTCTGCTGATACCGCCGCTAGGGCATGTTGACAGTATCTGCACCGTTGCGTTGCACCGAAGCCGAAATGTTCTGCGCGCGGGAAAAAGCAGTTCACCGATGCAGACGTTTGCACTGGCATAATCCCCCGCATCCCAGGTCGGAGAGTGCCCATGTCGCGCTACTTTATTTTGTCCCTCTGCGTGTTTTTTTCGACGGCGTATGCCGATGAAAAAAACACGGCGAACGATGCTCATGATCTGGCTTACAGCCTCGGTGCCAGCCTCGGCGAACGGCTGCGTCAGGAGGTGCCGCAGTTGCAGATCCAGGCGCTGATCGAAGGTCTGCAACAGGCGTATCAGGGCAAGCCGCTGGCGCTGAGTGAAGCGCGTATCGAACAGATTCTGGCCGACCACGAATCGCGCAATGCCGAGCAGGCATCACGGCAATCGAGCGACGCGGCGATGGAAAACGAGCAACGCTTTCTCAGTGCGGAAAAAGCCAAACCGGGGGTGAAGGAACTGGCCGACGGCATCCTTCTGACTGAACTGGTTCCGGGCACTGGCGCCAAGGCCGGCCCCGACGGCAAAGTGCAGGTGCTGTATGTCGGCAAGCTGCCGGATGGCACCGTGTTCGATCAGAACACCCAGCCGCAATGGTTCAACCTCGACAGCGTAATCGCCGGTTGGCGCACCGCACTGCAGAACATGCCGGTGGGGGCGAAATGGCGGCTGGTGATTCCATCGGATCAAGCCTATGGCGCCGACGGTGCCGGCGACCTGATCGCGCCGTTCACGC
Organism: Pseudomonas sp. Sample_9; assembly: GCF_004307535.1. Classification (NCBI taxonomy): domain Bacteria; kingdom Pseudomonadati; phylum Pseudomonadota; class Gammaproteobacteria; order Pseudomonadales; family Pseudomonadaceae; genus Pseudomonas; species Pseudomonas sp. Sample_9. The sequence continues at coordinate 820 of NZ_RAZO01000172.1, read as the reverse complement.
CTCTGGTTTTCGAAGTGGAATTGCGTGGCGCGACGAGCTGATCAGGCATAAAAAAACGGTGCGCTTTCGGGCGCACCGTTTTTTCATGAAGGACGTGGATCAGGCCTGAACCGGATCTTCTTCCTTGTGTGCCGTGTGCAGCACTTCGATCAGGCAATCTTCAAGTTCAAAGCGCTCGTGCAACAAGCCGCCCAATTCCTTGAATTTCTCCGCAACGCATTTGCCTTCGTCGCACAGGTCGTTGAACGCGAGCAGCTTCTCGGTAATGACGTCAATGCGCGGGTAGATGGTCTCGGCGAGTTCCAGACCGCGCTTGTCGTTGAACGCCTTGGCTTCGCCAGTCAGCTGTTCATAGATTTCGAAGTGCCCCGCCGATACGTAATCGACCAGCACCCCGCAGAATTCCTGCAAAGGCTTGCGGCTCTCGGACAGCGACTCAGGCTGCGCACCGAGCTTGTCGTAGGCGCCGATCAGCTCTTCACGCTCCTGCAACCAGCGGTCGATCAGCAGATGAACCCCACCCCAACGTTCCTGAGCATTCTGACAACTTTCGAGCATGGCGATCTCTCTTCCCTTGTGGGTCATGCTGCTCTACACCCGCGCCCTGTTCTGATTTGACTGGTGGACGATCGGGCAGAGCGTCATCGAGCAACATAAATCCAATGACACGTGCCGGCCAGATTATGCCCGCACGCCTATGGCTTCAAGGTACGCAGGAGATAAAGTTCATACAAGTGTTTAATCCCTGACCAGCATGTGGTGCGACGCTTCGTCGCTGACCGGTCGTTGCAGAGCGCTCCAGATCAGACGCAACAACTGA
>NZ_RAZO01000042.1:0-1565 GCF_004307535.1 Pseudomonas sp. Sample_9 | reverse complement strand
AAGGGTGCGACCTTTGGTCGCGTTGGGTAAAAAATGCGGATGGTGTAGCGATTGCAGAAAAGCCTGATGCAGATCAATTGACTTGTTGAGTATGGCTGAGTTTTCGGCAGATGCAGGTAAAACGGCGGGTAGGGTTTTTGCAGCGATTTCGTGAAGGTATCACTTCGGCTAAATGTCTTTTTAGGGGGAGAGTTGTCGTGAAGTTGCTTAATTAACTTGCAATGAAATCGCGGTTTTATTGTTCTGGTTTTTCACATAGCTTTTGTCTGTGATCGTTTTTGGTTGCTGTTATTTCAATAAAGATAAAAGGAATTATATGAAGAGCATGTTCAAGGTTCGGCATGTCTGTGCGCTGTTATGGGTTTTCAGTTTAATGCCTGCAGTGGTGCTGGCCGAGCAAAATCCAAATCACATGATATTTGCGTCTGATCCGCAATATCCGTGGACTGAAAAAACGGACAGTGGTGAAGCTGAATCTGAGTCGGAAAAGGAAGCGCGTTCCCGCGCGCTGATCGAAAGCCAGTTTTCGGATATCGCAAACTTTCGCAAAAACTTCAGCATATCTCCGGAACATATTCCGATCATGATCAATGGCGATATAACGGCCTATGGGCATGGGTGGCAGCGGAGTTGGTTGCGACCGGTTTTGAATAAATACTTCGGTGGCAATGTCTTCTACGGCCTCGGTAATCACGACTATGAAAAGAATGATTGTTTTTCTGAAAGTTGTGCTGCAGGTAGTATTACCGATTTCGAAGAGCATCATCGTGGCAAAGTCGGAAATCTAGACCTGAATATAAGCGGTAGTCCGATTAACAGGCTGTTTTCTGGGAGTCTGGCCTACTCCATAGATGTTGGAGATGTACACCTTGTCCAGTTGCACAACGAGCCGACGTATTCGGTATGGATTTCACATTTCTTGAATCCGACGACGTTCGACATCAGGAATTCCCTGGACTGGCTGGAAAAGGATCTGAAGGCGGCGCGTGAGAAGGGACGGATTATTATCCTTAGTATGCATAAGCCTTCTCGCTGGCAGGGTGACGATAAGCAGATCAAGCGATTCACAAAGATCATCGAGGATTACAATGTCACTGCGGTGTTCGCAGGCCATTTGCATACTAGAGCAGGGCGCTTCTGGTGGACGGAAAATTTCGGCAGTGTGCCAGTTTATCTGAGCGGTTCCGCTTCGCAGCAAACTTATCTGATCGCCAGCTTTTCCAAAGACCGGAAGAGTCTGGTCATCAGCAAGGTTGAGAATAATAACTGGCCGAGTCGGGTGGCGGTGGATACGATCCCCGTCAAGTAAGTACAGCAGACTTGCGCGCGAAGACATTCATATTTATCGAGTGTCTCAGGGCGTGAATTCCGGTCATGAAAAGGCCCCGCCAATTTGCATTGGCGAGGCCTTTCATACTTCAAGCGTTGGCCTTACTCGGCCTGCGCCTCTGGTGCTTTTTCCCCATGCGACAAGCTGTAGACATACGCTGCCAGCAAGTGAACCTTGTCGTTGCCCTGCAGTTGTTCCTGCGCCGGCATCTGGCCCTGACGGCCGTAGCGGATGG
>NZ_RAZO01000450.1:0-1567 GCF_004307535.1 Pseudomonas sp. Sample_9 | reverse complement strand
TGCAGCAAGCTCCCGGCAATCACGAACAGGTGCCAGATGCCATGGGCATGCCGCAGGCGGTGATCGAGGGCAAAAAAGATAATCCCCACCGTATACAGCACGCCGCCCGACGCCAGCCAGGCAAACCCCGCTGTGCCCAGTGCGGCAATCAGCGGTTTGACCGCGACCAGCACGATCCAGCCCATCACCGCATAAATCACGATCGACAGAATCCGCGCCTCGGAGCGCGGTTTGATCTCTTGCAGGATGCCGATCAGCGCCAGCCCCCAGACAATCCCGAACAGCGTCCAGCCCCACGGCCCGCGTAACGTCACCAGGCAGAACGGCGTGTAGCTGCCGGCGATCAACAGGTAGATCGAGAAATGGTCGACCTTCTTCATGATCGCTTTCTTGCGCCCGCGCACGCTGTGATACACGGTCGAGGCGCTGTAGAGCACCAGCAAGGTGAAAGCGTAAATGGCTACGCTGACGATCTTCCACGGACTGCCGTCGAGGCTGGCAATGATCAGCATCCACACGCCGCCGATAAACGCCGCAATAGCTCCGACCAAATGGGTCCAGGCGTTGAGTTTTTCCCCGTGATACATGTGTCGCATACCTCGTAGTCACTACCGCAAGCGCGCAAGGCTCGGGCCTTGAGCGTAAAAGCGCAATGTTTCTGTTCAACCTCGCCTGCGCGGCACGCGGGAATTGGGCACAATCGGCCGATACCAAAAAGAGTCCGCGCCATGCTGATCGACGAAGAATTGACCCTGAAAAAACTCGAGGTGTTCCTCGCCTTCATGCGCACCGGCAACCTCGCCCGCGCCGCCGCCGAATTGCAGACCAGCAACGTCAGCGTGCACCGCGCCATTCACTCTTTGGAAAACGCCCTGCGCTGCCCGCTGTTCAAACACGAAGGGCGCAATCTGACGCCACTGGAAAGCGCCTATGTGCTGGAAGAACGTGCGCAGAAGCTGATCAACGACGTCGTCGACAGCGTGCGCCTGACCCGCGAAGCCGCCGGGTTCTCCGCCGAGCGTTTCAAGCTCGGCTCGTTGTATTCGCTGACGGTGAAGACCGTGCCGCAGCTGATCATGGGCCTGAAGATCCGCCGCAGCGAACTCAACATCGACCTGATCCTCGGCTCGAACATCGACCTGCTCTACAAGCTGAAAAACATGGAAGTCGACGCGATTCTGGTGTCGCTGGACGACAGCATCAACGATCCGGACTGCGAGCAGATTGCGCTGTTTTCCGACGACATCTTCCTCGCCACCCCGGCCGATTCAAAATTCGCTCAGCGCAGTGAAGTCGATCTGGCGGAAGTGCGTGATGAAACCTTCATCACCCTGACCCAGGGCTTCGCCACGCATCAGGACGGTGTGCGGGTGTTCAAGCAAGCGGGATTCGAGCCGAAGGTGGCGATGCAGGTCAATGACATCTTCACTTTGCTGAGCATGGTCAGCTCAGGGGTGGGCTACGCCTTGTTGCCGGGGCGGATTGCGGCGGTGTACGAGAACCGGGTGAAGCTCATCCCGTTGCAGGAGAAGTACCGCTTGCAGCAGCACATTGGCGTGGTGTTTCT
>NZ_RAZO01000071.1:0-19726 GCF_004307535.1 Pseudomonas sp. Sample_9 | reverse complement strand
CGGCACGGTTGAACTTCTGGATCTGCATGTCGGTGATGGTGTAGTTCGACGAACCATCGCCCTGGTTCAGCCAAGGGAAGTCGCTGCTACCGTTGGAAACCTGGTAACCGCCACCGAAGGTATGACCAGCAACGGTGTACAGGAACAAGCCGCTGTACAGATTGTTGTCGACCTTGCCTTTGCCGTTACCCAGCGAACTGTTGCCGTAGGCACCGTTGCTGAAATAGGCAGATTCATCGCCATTACGACCGTCGTCGGAGCTATTGAAGTAACGGAAGTCGGACTTCAGCACGCCAGGGCCGATCGACCAGTTATGCACCAGACCCAGGAAATGCTGCTTGTAGAAGTTTTCCAGGTTGCCGTAGTAGTACTGGGCCGTCAGGTCTTTGGTGATCTTGTAATCGCCACCGGCATAGATGAACTTGTTGCTGTTCGCGGTGCGCGCGTTTGCACCACCGATGGACAGCTGTTCATTGTTGCTGGAGTTACGACCTTTCACGTGCTCGATCTGGCCACCGACCAGAGTCAGGTCCTTGATCTCGCCGGAAGTGATCTGGCCACCCTGCCAGGTTTGCGGCAGCAGACGACCATCGTTAGTGACGATGACCGGGTTCTTCGGCTGCAGAGTACCCAGCTTCAGTTCGGTCTGGGAGATCTTGGCCTTGGCCGTCAGACCCAGGCTGGAGAAGTTATCAACAGCTTCGCCATTGGATTCGCTTGGGAAAACAGTGCCGCCGTAAGCAGTGCCTGGGCCACCGCCGGAGGCAACGTTACCGTTGGTGCCGCCGCCCGAATCCAGACGTACGCCCAACAGGCCGATGGCATCGATACCGAAGCCGACGGTGCCTTGGGTGTAACCGGAGATGAAACGCAGATCGAAGCCTTGGCCCCACTCTTCGTTGCGGCTTGGTTCGGCAGTGCCGTTACGGTTGTCAGTGTTGATATAGAAGTTACGCAGACCCAGAGTAGCCTTGCTGTCTTCGATGAAACCGGCGGCGCCTGCCTGCTGCGCCATAACCCCAACGGCCACAGCCAGGGCCAAGGTGGACTTGTTCATGTATCGCTCCTCTCGTTCTAATTCTTGTGTTCCTGGTTCGGGGTCGATTTGCCCTGAATCCTAAGATTCGCGATTAGCGCCAGACCGTGACTGCCAAGTCAATCGTAACCTTGTATGTCTACGACCATCGTCTAATCGCTAGTGATTTGGTCCCTGCAGCGTAAAGACTTCCTGATAATCCCAAAAAGAATTTATTCATTCTTTTTCATACCATTCGGGTATATGGCCCATTAATGGCCATCCGCGCCGGGAAATAGCGTATCGGCGCCTAAGCTCATTCCTAAATGGTATTTGTTGACCTTTTTTTAGATCGATTAGCTTTGCCGTACTCCCAACACGGCAAATCCCATCGAAAAGGCGACGCATCATGGCGAAACGCGCACTATCAAGTCAATTTGTTACAGTTTGTGTGTCGGCACTGTTTTCTTTTTCCACACATGCCGCCGGTCTGACGGTCGGCTACCAGACCGGGATCGATCCGAGCAAAGTGCCGCAGGCCGATGGTGTCTATGAAAAAACCATCGGCGAGAAGATCGACTGGCGTCGTTTCAACAGCGGCCCGGAGGTCGTCACTGCCATTGCTTCTGGCGACGTGCAGATCGGCAACCTTGGCTCAAGCCCACTGGCAGCAGCTGCTTCACGCAATCTGCCGATCGTGGCGTTTATCGTTTCGGCGCAGATCAATGCCGCCGAAGCCTTGGTGGTGCGCAACGGCAGCGGCATAGATAAACCGCAGGACCTGATCGGTAAAACCATCGCCACACCGTTCGTGTCGACCTCGCACTACAGTCTGCTCGGCGCGCTCAAGCACTGGGGCCTGAATACTTCGCAAGTCAAAGTGGTCAACCTGCAACCGGCGGAAATCGCCGCCGCGTGGAAGCGTGGCGACATCGACGGGGCGTTTGTCTGGTCGCCGGCACTGGGCGAGATCCGCAAGACCGGCAAGACCCTGACCGACGCCGCCCAGGTCGGCCAGTGGGGTGCGCCGACCTTTGAGGTATGGGTAGCGCGCAAGGATTTTGCCGAGAAGCATCCCGAGGTCGTGGCCAGGTTTGCCAGGGTCACCCTGGAGTCGTTCGCTGATTACGCCGCACACAAAGACAGCTGGACGGCCGACTCGGTGCCTGTGCAGAAAATCGCCAAACTGACCGGTGCCAACGCAGCAGATGTGCCGGAACTGCTGGCCGGTTCGGCGTTCCCGGATGCCAAGGCGCAGCAAAGCACGGCGCTGCTGGACGGCGGCACCGCCAAGGCCATTGCCGAAACGGCGAAATTCCTGAAGGAACAGGGCAAGGTCGAGACGGTACTGGCGGATTATTCGCCGTACGTCAGCGCCAAGTTCATCTCTGACTGAATGCAGAACCCTGTGGTGAGGGGATTTATCTCCGCTGGGTCGCGTAGCGACCACCTATGTTTTCACTTGGAAACGCAAGGGGACTGCTGCGCAGTCCAGCGGGGATAAATCCCCTCGCCACAGACCTCGCTGTTGTTCAGAGGGTCTTTTCGAAGATCTTCGAGTTGCGCTGATAGTTGTACAGCGACGCCCGTGCCGCTGGCAGGCGTTCCACGCTGCTAGGCTCGAACCCACGCTCGCGGAACCAGTGCGCAGTACGCGTGGTGAGCACGAACAGGGTTTTCAAACCCTGCGCCCGGGCCCGGGTCTCGATGCGTTCGAGCAATTCGTCACCGCGACCGCCGTGGCGGTATTCCGGGTTCACCGCCAGACACGCCAGCTCGCCGGCATCGGAATCGGCAATCTGATACAGCGCCGCACAGGCGATGATCATCCCTTCACGCTCGACCACGCTGAACTGCTCGATCTCGCGCTCCAGCACTTCCCGCGAACGGCGCACCAGAATGCCCTGCTCTTCCAGCGGACTGATCAGGTCGAGCAGGCCACCGACGTCTTCAATCGCCGCCTCGCGCACCAGTTCGAACTGCTCCTGCGCCACCAGCGTACCGCCACCGTCACGGGTGAACAGTTCGGTCAGCAGTGCGCCGTCTTCGGCGTAACTGACGATATGACTGCGCGCCACGCCGCCACGGCAGGCTTCGGCGGCGGCATCGAGCAACTCCGCTTGATAGTTGCTCATGCCCAGACGCTGCAAATGTGCCGGCACTTGCTGCGGGCGCAGTTCGCGCACCAGTTTGCCGTTCTCGTCGATCAGGCCGAGCTCGGCGCCGAACAACAGCAGCTTGTCCGCGCCCAGATCAATCGCGGCGCGGGTGGCGACATCTTCGCAGGCGAGGTTGAAGATTTCGCCGGTCGGCGAATAGCCCAGCGGCGACAGCAATACGATCGAGCGTTCATCGAGCAGGCGATTGATGCCCTTGCGGTCAACCCGCCGCACTTCACCGGTGTGGTGATAGTCGACACCTTCCAGCACACCGATCGGCCGCGCGGTGACGAGGTTGCCGCTGGCCACGCGCAGGCGCGAGCCCTGCATCGGCGACGAAGCCATGTCCATCGACAGGCGCGCTTCGATGGCGATGCGCAACTGGCCGACCGCATCGATCACACATTCCAGCGTCGCGGCATCGGTGATGCGCATACCGTGATGGTAATGCGGGGTCAGGCCACGGGCGGCGAGGCGGGTTTCGATCTGCGGGCGCGAGCCGTGCACCAGCACCAGACGCACGCCCAGACTGTGCAGCAAGACCAGGTCGTGGACGATATTGCCGAAATTCGGATGCTCGACGCCGTCGCCGGGCAGCATGACGACGAAGGTGCAATCGCGGTGGGCATTGATGTAAGGGGACGCGTGGCGAAGCCAATTGACGTATTCGGGCATGAACCTGGGCCTGTAATAAAGAGCAGCCGAAAAAAGGGGCGAAACGAAAAACGCACAGCGGGCTGATGGTTATCGTCGGAACAGGCTTGGCGACACGCGCGCTCTCCTCATGAATACGGGTTGGATACCCGCTAATTTAACTGTGCCCTGTAGGAGCTGCCGAAGGCTCGGGCCGCGTTCGGACGATCTTTTGATGTTGCTTTGAAGATCAAGATCAAAAGATCGCAGCCTTCGGCAGCACCTACAGGGCATGCGTTCAATCCTTCAGGCAGTAATGTTCAATCAACTGCCGAATCAGATGCACGGTAGGCTGCAAACGTGACATTTCAAGGTACTCGCCGGGTTGATGCGCGCAGGCAATGTCGCCGGGGCCGAGGACGATGGTTTCGCAGCCGAGGCGCTGAAGATAAGGCGCTTCGGTGCCGAACGCTACTGCTTCGGCGCGATGGCCGGTGAGCTTTTCAGCGATGCGCACCAGTTCGGCATCCTCGGACTGTTCGAACGGCGGCACTTCCGGGAACAGCGGTCGGTAGTCGATCTTCACCTTATGCCGCTCGGCCACCGGGTTGAGCTTGCGCAGGATTTCCGTGCGCAGCAGGTTCGGGTCCATGCCCGGCAGCGGCCGCAGGTCGAACTCCAGCGAACACTGGCCGCAGATGCGATTGGGGTTGTCGCCACCATGGATGCAGCCGAAGTTCATCGTCGGTTGCGGCACGCTGAATTGTGGATTGCTGAATTCGCGCTGCCACAACAGGCGCAGGCCGCGCAGTTCGCCGATGGCATCGTGCATCGCTTCAAGGGCGCTGTGGCCCAGACGCGGATCAGACGAGTGGCCGCTCTGCCCGAGGATGTCGATGCGCTCCATCATGATGCCTTTGTGCATGCGGATCGGCTTGAGCCCGGTAGGCTCACCGATCACCGCCGCGCGGCCCAACGGTTGCCCGGCCTCGGCCAGCGCGCGGGCGCCGGACATCGAGCTTTCTTCGTCGCAGGTGGCGAGGATCAGCAGCGGTTGCTTGAACGGCTGATCGAGCAGCGGCCGTACGGCTTCGATGATCAGCGCGAAGAAGCCCTTCATGTCGCAGCTGCCCAGCCCGACCCAGCGGCCATCGACTTCAGTGAGCTTCAGCGGGTCGGTCTGCCACAACGCGTCGTCATAAGGCACGGTGTCGCTGTGCCCGGCCAGCACCAGGCCGCCGGGGCCGCTGCCGATACTGGCGAGCAGATTGAATTTGCCGGGGCTGACCTGCTGGATATCGCAGCTGAAACCCAGGTCACCGAGCCAGCCAGCGAGCAGATCGATGACGGCGCGGTTGGACTGGTCCAGGTTCGGTTGGGTACAGCTGACCGATGGCGCGGCAATCAGCGCGGCGAACTGGTCTTGCATGGACGGCAATGGCATCACTGACTCCAGGTCCCGGATTGAGGCCCACTATAGAACCATCCGGCGCGCGGAATAAACCGCCGCAGGGCGTAGGAAGTTTGACTCCTGTACACTGCACGGCCTTGGCAGCCACACATTCCCCCGGCTGCGCTCCCGATTCTGGATGTTCCGGCCATGCAAAAAGAAACTGAAATCAAACTCCGCGTCAGCCGCGAAACCCTCGCTGCCCTGCGCGAGCACCCGCTGCTGAAGAAACGCAACAAAAGTGGCTGGGAACGCCGTGAGTTGATGAACCAGTATTTCGACACCCCCGAGCGCGACCTCGCCCAGGCCAAAGTCGCCCTGCGCCTGCGCAAGGATGGTGACGAAGTGATTCAAACTCTCAAGACCCGTGGCCAGAGCGTCGCCGGTCTGTCCGAGCGTAACGAGTACGACTGGAAACTGCCGAAAGCCAAGCTCGATGTGAAGAAACTCGACGGCGAATGCTGGCCCGAGGCGCTGGCCGAGCTGGACAAGAAAACCCTCAAGCCGATCTTCACCACCGATTTCGTCCGCGAGCGCGCCGAAATCGCCTGGGGCCGTGGCAAGACCAAAGTGGTCATCGAAGCCGCGCTGGATCTCGGTCACGTCGTGGTCGGCAAGCAGAAGGAAGAAATCTGCGAGCTGGAACTGGAGCTGCGCGAAGGCGAGCCTGCCGCGTTGCTGGAACTGGCTGCCGAACTGGCCGAAACCCTGGCGCTGATGCCATGCGATATCAGCAAGGCCGAGCGTGGTTATCGCCTGCACGACGCCAACAGCTACTCGCTGAGCCTGCCAGCGCCGCAGCTGACCACTGAAACCCGTCTCGACGACGCCTTCGCCGCGCTGAGCTGGCATTTGCTCGGCAGCAGTCAGCGTCTGGCCGAACAATATCGCTTCAACGGTCACTGGCGTCTGTTGCAGGACTGGGTCGAGAACCTCGCGGAAATGCGCGCCCTGCTCAGCAGCCTCGGCCAGGCCGCGCCGCGTCAATCGACTCACGACCTGCGCGTGGCCCTTGATGCCTTGCTGGAAGACTGGCGTCCGCTGGTACAGGTCGGCATCGAAGACGAAGACGTGCGCAAGGCCGCGCCGGAGCAGTTCCTCGAAGAGCTGGAAGACCCGCGCTGGGGCCAGTTCTCGCTGAACGCTTCACGCTGGCTGTTGGCCCGCACCTGGACCGCCGACCGCAACACCCGTGGCAACCGTCAGGGTGACGCGCAACTGCACAGCTGGCTGCCGCGTCTGTTGGGCGAAGAAGCCACCGCTCTGCAGCTGCAACGCTATCAGCAGCAACCGGAAGACCTCGCCGAGCAACTGCCGCGTATCGAACGCATTCAGGTCTGGTTGCACCACGCGCGCAACGTGCTGGACATCCCGGAAATGGATCGCCTGTACGGTGAGCTGAACAAACTGGCGCAACTGGCCAACGAGCCGACCATCACCGACGAACTGCTCGATGCACGCAAGCATCAGGCGATTGCGGTGTACCAGAATCGCGCCTGGAAAATCCTCCTGCGCATGTGATGCCCCTGTGGCGAGGGGATTCATCCCCGCTGGGTCGCAAAGCGGCCCCGCTCTTGAAAAAGCGGGGACTGCTGCGCAGTCCATAGGGGATAAATCCCCTCGCCACAGTAAATACCCCCGCCACAGTAAAATCCCCTCGCCACGAAGGCCATCCGCACTAGACCGGCAGGCTGGTGGTGGACTTGATCTCCGACAGCGCCACGATCGAATTCACTTCCTGTATCCCCGGCACCAGCGACAGCTTCTCGAAGAAGAATCGCTCGTACGCCTCGATGTCCGCCGCGACAATGCGCAGCATGAAATCCACCGCGCCCATCAGCACATAACACTCCAGCACTTCCGGAAAGCCGCGGATCGCCTCGGTGAACTCAGTGAAATTCGAACGCCCGTGAGCGTTGAGTTTGATCTCGGCGAAGATCTGCGTGTTCAGGCCGATCTTCTTGCGATCCAGCAAGGTCACCTGGCCGCGAATGATGCCCTCCTCCTTCATCCGCTGAATCCGCCGCCAGCACGGCGATTGCGACAGGCCCACCTGCTCGGCGATCTGCGCGCTCGACAGCGAAGCGTCTTCCTGGAGCAAGGCGAGAATCTTGCGGTCGTAGGCGTCCAGCTCGCTGTGCATAAAAAATCCTCAAAGATCGACTTCAGCGAATCATATCTTTCGATATTTCGCTTTGGACGCCGATCATAGCCAAGAAATACCCCACGCCGAATGTAAAAATTTCTCCAGTGACTTTGGAGACTCGCCATGCCGCACCTTGAAGCCGTGAACAGCCCCGCCGCCCGCGCTGATGTCTGGAACGTCAATAACGCCCACTGCCGGGCGCAGTACCAGATCCTCGCCGAGGCGGAGCCGGATCTGCTGGTGCGGGTGCTGAATCTGTTCGCCTTGCAGTTTCTGACGCCGGAGCAGGTCAACGTCCAGCGCCAGGACGATCTGCTGTCGATCGATCTGCTCATGAGCGGCCTGAGCTGGCATCGCGCGCAAGTGATCGCGGAAAAACTGCGCAACCTGATCAGCGTCTGCGCGGTGGATCTGCACAACGCCGACGCGGCGTGGCAGGCGCCCGCACAGGCTGCCGGCTGACAAATCCGGCAACGGCTTCGTCGGGTAGTGGCCCAACGGTCAGCGGGGCCACGACTATCCTTTTGCGCATGACGCTCAAAAAGGAAAGCCACATGTCCGTTCAATTTGTCACTCAGGACCGCTGGCTGGACCTCAACGATGTATTACGGGAACTGGTCGCCCAAGGCTTCATCTGCCAGGACGCGGCGGAACAGGCGCTCAATGCCCGCCGTCGCCATGCTGCTCACGGGCAGATGCATCCGCTGGAATTCATCGCCAGCCAGCAACTCGACGACCTCAGCCGTCCGGGCAAACATCTGGATCTGGAAAGCCTGACCCTGTGGCTGGCGCAACAGGCCGGTCAGCCGTATTTGCGCATTGATCCGCTGAAAATCAATGTCGCGGCGATCACGCCGCTGATGTCCTATGCCTTCGCCCAGCGCCACAAGATTCTCGCCGTCGCCGTGGACCGCGACTCGGTCACCGTGGCCAGCGCTCAGCCCTACGTCAGCGGTTGGGAAGCTGACCTGACCCACGTATTGAAGCTGCCGATCAAACGTGTCGTGGCCAACCCGGTCGACATCCAGCGCTTTAGCGTCGAGTTTTTCCGGCTGGCCAAATCGGTCAGCGGTGCCAGCAATGCCGACGCCCAGGGCGGCAATCTCGGCAATTTCGAACAACTGCTCAATCTCGGTGCCAGCGATCAGGAGCCGGACGCCAACGACGCGCACATCGTCAACATCGTCGACTGGCTGTTCCAGTACGCCTTCCAGCAGCGCGCCAGCGATATCCACATCGAACCGCGCCGCGAGCACGGCACCGTGCGCTTTCGCATCGACGGCGTGCTGCACAACGTCTATCAATTCCCGCCGCAGGTGACCATGGCGATCGTCAGCCGCCTGAAAAGTCTTGGCCGCATGAACGTCGCGGAAAAGCGCAAACCCCAGGATGGCCGGGTCAAGACCAAGACTCCGGATGGCGGCGAAGTGGAGCTGAGGCTATCGACCTTGCCGACCGCGTTCGGCGAAAAAATGGTCATGCGGATTTTCGATCCGGAAGTGCTGCTGAAGAATTTCGACCAGTTGGGTTTCAGCGCCGACGACCTGCGCCGCTGGCAGGACATGACCCGCCAGCCCAACGGCATCATTCTGGTCACAGGGCCGACCGGCTCGGGCAAGACCACGACCCTGTACACCACGCTGAAAAAACTGGCGACGCCGGAGGTCAACCTCTGCACCATCGAAGACCCGATCGAAATGGTCGAGCCGGCCTTCAACCAGATGCAGGTGCAGCACAACATTGAGCTGACTTTCGCCGCCGGGGTGCGCGCGCTGATGCGGCAGGACCCGGATATCATCATGATCGGCGAGATCCGCGATCTGGAAACTGCGGAAATGGCGATTCAGGCCGCGCTCACCGGGCACTTGGTCCTGTCCACTCTGCACACCAACGATGCGCCGAGCGCCATCAGTCGCTTGCTCGAACTGGGCGTACCGCATTACCTGATCAAAGCCACCGTGCTCGGCGTCATGGCTCAGCGTCTGGTGCGCACGTTGTGCCCGCACTGCAAGGCGCCGCTGACGCTCGAAGATGAAGACTGGCAAACCCTGACCCGGCCCTGGCAGGCGCCGCTGCCGAGCAATGCGCAACGGGCGATCGGCTGCCTGGAATGCCGCGATACCGGTTATCGCGGCCGCGCCGGCGTGTACGAAATCATGCAGCTGAGTGACAGCCTCAAGGCGCTGATCACCCCGGATACCGACCTCACCGCGATCCGCCGCCAGGCCTTCAAGGAAGGCATGCGCAGCCTGCGCCTCTCCGGCGCGCAGAAAGTTGCGGCGGGGCTGACCACGGTGGAGGAAGTGCTGCGGGTGACACCGCAAAGTGAGTTGAAATGAGTCGGCACGGAACTGGATTGGGGATCGGCTATCCAACGCCGTAGTCAATCCCAGGAGTCACCTCATCATGCGTCTCAAACTCGCTGTCGCCACCTTGGCCCTGCTGTCGCTTCCCGTTGGTTCGGCCATGGCGGACAGCTTTTGGCGTAACGTCATCTCCTCCGGTGCCACCACCGGTTCGACCTACCTGACGTTCAAGGATCACAAGCTGATCGTCGCCGCCCAGGACGACGCCGGCAGCTTCGTCGCCAGCGACGGCGGCATCCGTGGCCCGTACCTGGAAGCAGCCATGCAGAAAGTCCGCGCCGACAACCCGGGCCTGCAGGCTTCGGACATGGAACTGGCGAACGCAATCCTGGCGAAGAACGCCGTGGCTTCCGAGTAAGGCTCGCGCCATGAAAAATGCCGCTCGATCGAGCGGCATTTTTTTGCCCGGATTACCGCCTCACCACCATCCCTTGTGGGAGCGAGCCTGCTCGCGAAAGCGGTGAGCCAGTCACCGAAAATGCTGGCTGGACGATTGCTTTCGCGAGCAGGCTCGCTCCCACACGGACGGTGGTGGATTTAGAGATCAGCGGTAATCCTCCACCGGGACACAGGCGCAATACAGATTGCGATCGCCATAAACGTTATCCACCCGATTCACCGCCGGCCAATATTTGTGCAATCGAGTGTGCGCATCCGGGGTGATGCCCTGTTCGATGCTGTAGGGCCGTTCCCAGATTCCAGTGACATCGGCCAGGGTATGCGGCGCGCGTTTGAGCGGGTTGTCTTCGCCCGGCCAGTTGCCCTTCTGCACTTCATTGATCTCGGCGCGAATGCTCAGCATCGCCGCGATGAAACGGTCGAGTTCTGCCTTGGATTCGCTCTCGGTCGGCTCGACCATCAACGTACCCGGTACCGGGAAGGACATGGTCGGCGCGTGGAAGCCGTAATCCATCAGCCGCTTGGCAACGTCTTCCTCGCTGATGCCGGTCTGCGCCTTCAGTGGGCGCAGATCAAGAATGCACTCATGGGCCACGCGGCCATTGCGCCCGGTGTAGAGCACCGGGAACGCGCCGGATAAATGCTGCGCCAGATAATTCGCCGCCAGAATCGCCACCTCGCTGGCGTCCGCCAGTTGCGGGCCCATCATGGCAATGTACATCCAGCTGATCGGCAGAATGCTCGCACTGCCCCACGGTGCTGCGCTGACTGCGCCGTTCTGTGCCAGCGGTCCGTCAATCGGCACCACCGGATGGTTGGCGACGAACGGCGCCAGATGCGCGCGAACGCCGATCGGGCCCATGCCCGGCCCGCCGCCGCCATGGGGAATGCAAAAGGTCTTGTGCAGATTCATGTGCGACACGTCGGCGCCAATGTCCGCCGGCCTGGCCAGGCCGACCTGGGCATTGAGATTGGCGCCATCCATATACACCTGGCCGCCATGCTGATGGATCACTGCGCAGATTTCGCTGATGCCTTCCTCGTAAACGCCGTGGGTCGACGGATAGGTTGCCATCAGGCACGACAACTTGTTCCCGGCCTCGGCGGCTTTCAGCTGCAAATCATCCAGATCAACGTTGCCCGCCTCATCGCATTCGACAATGACCACACGCATCCCGGCCATCTGCGCCGAGGCCGGGTTGGTGCCGTGGGCCGACGACGGAATCAGGCAGATATCCCGCGCGCCCTCCCCCCGGCTCTCGTGATATTTACGGATCGCCAGGAGCCCGGCGTATTCGCCCTGGGCGCCGGAATTGGGCTGCATGCAGATCGCATCGAAACCAGTGATCGCGCAGAGCCAACGCTCAAGTTCTTCGATCATCAGTGTGTAACCGACAGCCTGCTCCCTCGGCACGAAGGGATGCAGATTGGCGAACTGCGGCCAGGTGATCGGGATCATCTCGCTGGTGGCGTTGAGCTTCATCGTGCACGAGCCCAGCGGGATCATCGATTGGTTGAGCGCCAGATCCTTGTTTTCCAGCTGTTTGAGGTAACGCAGCATCTCGGTTTCGCTGTGGTGAGCGTTGAACACCGGATGGCGCAGGTACGGTGTGCTGCGCTGAAGATGCTCTGGGATTCCACAAGCCATGTCTTCGCCATCCAGCGCATCGACGTTCAAGCCGTGATCAGCCCCGAGCAGCACGTCGAACAGCTTCGCCACGGTGTGCTCATCACAGGTCTCGTCCAGACTCAGACCGACGCGGCCGCGACCAAGAATGCGCAGGTTGATCTGCGCTGCCTGAGCGCTTTCGATGATCGCCGTTTGCGCACCGCCGACCTCCAGCGTCAGCGTGTCGAAGAACTGCTCGTTGAGCCGTTTGATGCCGTTGCGCTCGAGGCCCGCGGCGAGGAGGCAGGTCAGGCGATGCACGCGCTGGGCGATACGTTTCAAGCCCTCGGGGCCGTGATACACCGCATAACAACTGGCGATATTGGCCAGCAGCACCTGCGCGGTGCAGATGTTCGAATTGGCTTTCTCGCGGCGAATATGTTGCTCGCGGGTTTGCAGGGCCATGCGCAGCGCCACGTTGCCGCGAGCATCTTTCGACACACCGATGATCCGCCCCGGAATCGCTCGTTTGTATTCCTCGCGGCTGGCGAAGAACGCCGCGTGCGGGCCGCCATAACCCATCGGCACACCGAAACGCTGGGACGAACCGAGCACCACATCGGCACCCAACTCACCCGGCGGCGTCAGCACCAGCAGGCTGAGCAAATCGGTGGCGACACAGGCCAGCGCCTGTTGCGCGTGCAGGTGGTTGATCAAGGGTTTGAGATCGCGGATTTCGCCGTGGGTGTCGGGGTATTGCAGCAGCGCGCCGAATACCTCGTGCTGCGCCAGGTTATCCACCGCGTCGACGATCAACTCGAAGCCAAAACCTTCGGCGCGGGTCTGTACCACGGAGAGGGTTTGCGGATGGCAGTTTTCATCCACAAAGAACAGATTGCTCTTCGACTTCGCCACGCGCTTGGCCAAAGCCATGGCTTCGGCCGCTGCGGTAGCCTCATCGAGCAGCGAGGCGTTGGCCAGTTCCAGGCCGGTGAGGTCGATGGTCAGCTGCTGAAAATTCAGCAGGGCTTCGAGCCGGCCCTGGGCGATCTCTGGTTGGTAGGGGGTGTACGCGGTGTACCAGCCGGGATTTTCCAGCACGTTGCGCAAGATGACGGTCGGCGTGACAGTGCCGTGATAGCCCATGCCGATCAGGCTGGTGAACAGCTGATTCTGCTCCGCATAACCGCGCAGCTTCGCCAGTGCAGCCTGTTCGTCGAGAGCCGGCGGCAGATCCAGTGCGCGATTGAAGCGAATGCCCGGCGGCACGGTCTGCTCGATCAGCTCGGCGCGACTGCCAAGGCCAAGGCTATCGAGCATCGCCTGCTGCTCGGCGGCATCCGGGCCGAGGTGGCGGCGCAGAAAGGCTTCGGGATCGCGTAACTGGCTCAGGGACGGCGACTGGGACATGACGGGCTCTCCTGGCTGGCGCTTGGCGTCAATCGACACGGTCAAACCAGCATAGCAGGCGAATTTTCAAGATCACGCCGCCCCTGTGGGAGCGAGCCTGCTCGCGGAAGCGGTGTTTCAGAAACCTTGGCATTGACTGATATGGCGCTTTCGCGAGCAGGCTCGCTCCCACAAAGGGATATTCGGCGCCCATAAAAAAGCCCCGACGAATCGGGGCTTTGAGTGTTGCCGGCGACTTACTCGCCGATTGCAGCCTTGTACCCAGCAGCATCCAGCAGGTTGTCCAGCTCGGCCTTGTCGCTTGGCTTGAGCTTGAAGATCCACGCGCCGTACGGGTCGGAGTTCAGCAGCTCGGGCGAGCCACTCAGCTCTTCGTTGATCGCGATGACTTCACCGCTCACCGGAGCGTAGATGTCGGATGCGGCTTTTACCGACTCGACCACGCCGGATTGATCACCGGCAGCGAACACTTTGCCGACTTCGGTCAGCTCGACGAACACCACGTCGCCCAGCGCTTCCTGCGCGTGATCGCTGATGCCCACGGTGACGGTGCCGTCGGCTTCCAGACGCGCCCATTCATGACTTTCGGCAAAACGCAGTTCGGCAGGGATATCGCTCATCTTCGGTTCCTCGGAAATTGGTCAGCGGTCATGCCCGCCAGAAAAGGTTAGATCAAGGTTTTGCCATGGCGTACGAAGGTCGGTTTGACCACTCGCACCGGATACCACTTGCCACGGATTTCCACTTCGGCGCGGTCGGCGGTTGCCATCGGTACACGCGCCAGGGCAATCGATTTGCTCAGCGTAGGAGAGAAACTACCACTGGTGATCTCCCCTTCGCCAACATCGGCGATGCGAACCACTTGGTGAGCGCGCAAAACGCCGCGCTCTTCCAGCACCAGACCGACCAGTTTGTGCGCCACACCGGCGGCTTTTTCCGTCTCCAGCGCCGCGCGGCCGATGAACTGCCGCGAGGCCGGCTCCCAGGCGATGCTCCAGGCCATGTTCGAGGCCAGTGGTGAAACGTCCTGATGAATGTCCTGACCGTACAGGTTCATTCCGGCCTCGACGCGCAAGGTGTCGCGAGCACCGAGGCCGATTGGCGAAATACCCGCACCGACCAAGTCGTTGAAGAAGCCCGGCGCCTGACTCGCTGGCAGGCAGATTTCCAGGCCATCCTCGCCGGTGTAACCGGTACGCGCGATGAACCAGTCGCCGTCGATGGCGCCTTCGAAAGGTTTGAGTTGCTGGATCAGCGTGGCGCGCGACTGGGTGACCAGTTCGGCGATCTTGTGCCGGGCCTGCGGGCCCTGGATGGCGAGCATCGCCAACTCGGAGCGCTCGTGCAGTTGCACCTCGTAATTGCCGAGCTGGGCGTTCATCCAGGCCAGATCCTGATCGCGGGTCGAGGCGTTGAACACCAG
This sequence comes from Pseudomonas sp. Sample_9, assembly GCF_004307535.1. Taxonomy (NCBI): domain Bacteria; kingdom Pseudomonadati; phylum Pseudomonadota; class Gammaproteobacteria; order Pseudomonadales; family Pseudomonadaceae; genus Pseudomonas; species Pseudomonas sp. Sample_9. Next base: position 5,116 of record NZ_RAZO01000071.1, on the reverse strand, counting down.
CCGGTAGGCGTCGTCGAGGCGGTAGACGATCATGTCGTCGACGATGCCGCCACGCTCGTTGAGCATGGTGCTGTACAACGCCCGACCGGGGCTGTGCAGTCGTTCGACGTCGTTGGCCAGCAGATGCTGGAGCCAGGCCTTGGCCTGGGCGCCGGTGACATCGATCACGGTCATGTGGGAAACATCGAACACCCCGCAATCGCGGCGCACTTCGTGGTGCTCCTCGACCTGCGAGCCGTAATGCAGTGGCATGTCCCAACCGCCAAAATCGACCATCTTCGCGCCGAGCGCGAGGTGCAGGTCATACAGAGGCGTACGCTGTCCCATGGGTTTCTCCTTCCGGGCGTGGCGAGGGTGCGGACCGCCGCTATACGGCTGCAAGCCTTGATGGACAAGGCTTGCAGCCGATTCCAGCGCACGGGTCTGTCAGACGAACCGCACCGAATGCCGCGCATTGTAGCCGCATGATGTAGGACTCACTACTAAGTGTTTCGGTGCGCCGAACGTCGAATCAATCCGATCACCGGCAACAACCCGACCAGCACCAGCGTCAATGCCGGCAATGAGGCGCGCGCCCATTCGCCTTCACTGGTCATTTCGAAGATGCGCACCGCCAGCGTGTCCCAGCCAAACGGGCGCATCAGCAGGGTCGCGGGCATTTCCTTGAGCACATCGACGAACACCAGCAACGCGGCGCTCAAGGTGCCGGGCAGCAGCAGCGGCAGATACACTTTGAAAAACAGTCGCGGCCCACTGACACCCAGGCTACGTGCCGCTTCGGGCAAAGATGGCCGTATACGCGCCAGACTGCTTTCCAGCGGCCCATACGCCACGGCAATGAAGCGCACCAGATACGCCATCAGCAACGCCGCGAGACTGCCAAGCAACAACGGTTTGCCCGCACCGCCGAGCCATGACGAAAGCGGAACCACCAGCTCACGATCCAGATAACTGAAGGCGAGCATGATCGACACCGCCAGCACCGAACCGGGCAAGGCGTAGCCGAGATTGGCCAGACCGATGCCGGAGTTGATGGCTGGGGTCGGCGCCAGACGCCGGGCAAATGCCAGCAACAGCGCAACGCTGACGGTGATCAGCGCGGCCATCGCCCCCAGATACAGGGTGTGCAGGATCAGCCCGGCGTAGCGCTCGTCCAGATCGAAGCGTCCGCGCTGCCAGAACCACACGATCAGTTGCAGCACCGGGATAAGGAAGGCGCAGGCGAACACCAATCCACACCAGCCTGTCGCCGCGAACGCCTTGAGCCCGCGCAGGTGATACAGCGCCTTCACCCGTGGCCGCTCGTTGCTGGCCCGATTCGCCCCGCGTGCCCGGCGCTCGCCGTACAGCACCAGCATCACTACCAGCAGCAACAGACTGGCCAGTTGCGCAGCGCTGGGCAGGCTGAAGAAGCCGTACCAGGTTTTGTAGATGGCCGTGGTGAAGGTGTCGAAGTTGAACACCGACACCGCGCCAAAATCGGCGAGGGTTTCCATCAGCGCCAGCGCCACGCCCGCGCCAATCGCCGGACGCGCCATCGGCAGCGCAACCCGCCAGAACGCCTGCCACGGCGACTGGCCGAGCACCCGCGCCGCTTCCATCAAACCTTTGCCCTGCGCCAGGAACGCGGTACGCGCCAGCAGATAAACGTAGGGATAAAACACCAGCACCAGTACCACGATCACCCCACCGGTGGACCGCACTCGCGGCAGGCGCAGGCCGCTGCCGAACCATTCGCGCAGCAGCGTTTGCACGGGGCCGGCGAAATCGAGCAGGCCGACGAAGACGAACGCCAGTACATAGGCAGGGATGGCGAAGGGCAGCATCAGCGCCCAGTCGAGCCAGCGCCGACCGGGAAATTCGCAGAGGCTGGTCAGCCACGCCAGGCTGACACCCAGCAGGGTCACGCCGACACCGACGCCGAGGATCAGCGTCAGGGTATTGCCGAGCAGACGCGGCATCTGGGTTTGCCACAGGTGCGACCAGATCTGCTGATCGATGGTCTGCCACGACAGCAGCAGCACGCTCAGCGGCAACAGCACCAGCGCGGCGATGGCGAAGACGATGGGGTACCAGCGGCGTTGGGCGGGGTGGGCCACTTTTGGGTCTCTGGAGGGATTGGGGTGTTCTTGGATTGCGTATTTCAGGTTGGGATTGCTGCCCTCACCCTAGCCCTCTCCCGGAGGGAGAGGGAACTGACCGAGGTGCTCATGCAAACTACATCGACCTGAGATATTGAGTTGAACTCAAGTTTCGAAAGCAACACAAGTTGGCTCCCTCTCCCTCCGGGAGAGGGCTGGGGTGAGGGAGCGATCTTGAAAGATCAACAGTTACACGAAACGCCTCAGTTCCACCCCGCCCGATCCATCATCCGGATCGCCTCGGCCTGACGTTTGCCCGCCACTTCTACCGGCAAGGTATCGGCAACAAACTTGCCCCACGCCGCCACTTCTTCCGAAGGCGCCACCGCCGGGTTGGCCGGGAATTCCTGGTTCACATCGGCAAAAATCTTCTGTGCCTCAGGCGTGGTCATCCATTCGACCAAGGCCTTCGCGGCTTCCGGGTGCGGCGCATGTTTGGTCAGGCCGATGCCCGACAGGTTCACATGCACACCGCGATCGGCCTGATTTGGCCAGAACAGCTTCACCGGCAGTTCAGGCTTTTGCTTGTGCAGGCGACCGTAATAGTAAGTGTTGACGATGCCGACGTCGCACTGCCCGGCGTTGATCGCTTCCAGTACTGCAACGTCATCGGAGAACACGTCGGTGGACAGGTTGTTGACCCAGCCTTTGAGGATCTTTTCGGTCTTCTCGGCGCCGTGAACTTCGATCATGGTCGCAGTCAGCGACTGGTTGTAGACCTTCTTCGCCGTGCGCAGGCACAGGCGGCCTTCCCAATTCTTGTCGGCCAGCGCTTCGTAAGTGGTCAGTTCGCCCGGTTTCACCCGCTCGGTGGAATAGGCGATGGTCCGCGCGCGCAGGCTCAGGCCGGTCCAGGCGTGGGTGGACGAGCGATACTGCGCGGGAATGTTGGTGTCGATGGTTTTCGAGGTGAATGGCTGGAGGATGCCCATCTGCTCGGCCTGCCACAGGTTGCCGGCATCGACGGTGAGCAGCAGGTCGGCGGTGGCGTTTTCACCTTCGGCCTTGATGCGCTGCATCAGCGGCGCTTCCTTGTCGGTGATGAACTTGATCTTCACCCCGGTCTTGGCGGTGTAGGCATCGAATACCGGTTTGATCAGCTCATCGATACGCGACGAGTAAACCACCACCTCATCGGCGGCCTGGGCAGTGGTGCTGCCGATCAGGGTCAAGGCCAGTGCGGTCAGAAGACGCTTGGGTGCCAACATGGGAGTGGTCTCACGGTCGGGAAAGGTGGGCCAAATGATAAGGACTCACATTTACCACCACAATCGAACACTGGGGGAAGGCGTTACCAGATGTTGCACGGCTCAAAACTGGGGTAAGTGGGCGGACGCTTTCGCGAGCAGGCTCGCTCCCACATTGGAATGCATCTCAACAGTGGGAGCGAGCCTGCTCGCGAAGGGGCCATCAGCCTCAATGAGGCGGTCAGGGCTTTGCCAGAGCTGGAAGATCCCCAGTCAACCCCAGCGCCTCGCGCACAAACAACGCCTTCGCCTCGGGCATCTGCTCGACCAGCTTCAACCCGGCATTGCGCAACCAGCGCAGTGGCAGCGGGTCGGCCTGGAACAACCGCTCGAAGCCTTCCATCGCCGCCATCAGCGCCAGATTGTGTGGCATGCGCCGGCGCTCATAACGGCTCAACACTTTGACATCCGCCAGTCGCTCACCACGCTCAAGCGCTTGCAGCAGCACTTCCGCCAGCACGGCGGCATCGAGGAAGCCAAGGTTCACACCCTGCCCCGCCAACGGGTGAATGGTGTGCGCTGCATCACCGATCAACGCCAGGCCCTCTGCGACATAACGCTTGGCGTGACGCTGACGCAGCGGTACGCACAACCGCGGATCAGAGCTGATGACCTCACCGAGGCGTCCCTCGAAGGCTCGCTGCAGCTCAGCGCAAAACGCAGTCTCTTCCAGCGCCATCAAGCGCTCGGCTTCAGCCGGTGTGGTCGACCAGACGATCGAGCACCAGTCCTGCTGACCATCACGCTCCAGCGGCAAAAACGCCAATGGCCCGTGATCGGTAAAGCGCTGCCAGGCGGTTTTGCGGTGCGGCTGGCTGCAGCGCACGCTCGTCACGATGGCGTGATGCAGATAATCCCACTCGCGGGTCGCCACCCCAGTGAGACGGCGCACCGCTGAATTGGCGCCGTCCGCCGCGATCACCAGCGGCGCGCGCAAGGTGCGGCCATCGGCCAGGGTCAGCAGCCAGTCATCGCCGGAACGACGCATCTGCTCCAGCCGTGCATTGGCCAACATGCCGAGGTCGCAATCATGCAAACGCTCGAGCAGCGCATCCTGGACCACGCGGTTTTCGACGATGTGGCCGAGCACCTCGGCATGTACGCTGCTCGCCGAGAAATGAATCTGCCCGGTGCCGCTGCCGTCCCAGACGTGCATGTCGGTGTACGGGCTGCTGCGCCGTTGGGCGATGCCGTCCCAGACGCCGAGGCGTTCGAGGATGCGCTGGCTCGCCGCCGACAATGCACTGACGCGCGGTTCGAACGCCGCTTCGGCATCGAACGGCTTCACGCTCAACGGGCTGCCGTCGAGCAACAGCACTTCCAGCCCACTGTCCTGTAACGCCAGCGCCAGGGCGCTGCCGACCATTCCGGCTCCGACAATCAGCAGATCTGCGCGCATTTCCATGCTTTAGGCCTGTCTCGCTTGCGGCTTGCGCCGCATGTAAAGGGTTTTACCGAGCGCGCCTGTTGGTGGCGCGATCCTGAAAATGAAAATGCCGGCCAGCCACTCAAGCATCCGGACGGGTTCCCAGACCCATCGCCTGCCGCGCGAACCAGCGCTTGGCCGGTGGCAGCAGGTCGAGGCCGAGCAGGCCGAGGTTGCGCCCCAGCGACACCAGCGGTTGGCTGCTGCCGAACAGGCGCGTGACCTGATCGGAGAAGCCCACCGTCATGTCCTGATCAAGGCGCTGCCGCTCGCGATAGGCCTGCAACGTGGCGAAGTCGCCC